>NZ_DAMAGB010000001.1:0-238535 GCF_031995485.1 Janthinobacterium sp. | reverse complement strand
GAACCTGCGCCTGGCCTCGATCCAGCGCATCCACGACGCGACCGACAGCCTGGAGCAGAAGATCGCCGGCTTCGAAGCATCGCTGGCGGCGCTCGAACGCGACAAGGCGCAGCTGGCGCAGCTGAGTGTATCGCTGCGCGCGGCCATCGCCTGCTGATATCGAAACATTGAACCCATACCGGAACCCTGCATGAAACGTCTGCTGCATCCGCTATCGCCCGAAACGGGCGCGGCACCCATCGAAGATTATATTGACGCCACTTTTTCCGCCACCGTGATCGCCTGGCAAAAACAGCATGGCCGCCATGCGCTGCCATGGCAGAACACGCGCGACGCCTACCTGATCTGGCTGTCCGAAATCATGCTGCAGCAAACCCAGGTGGCCGCCGTGCTGGCCTATTACGCGCGCTTCCTGGCCCGCTTCCCTACCCTGCGCTCGCTGGCCGGAGCGCCGGTGGAAGACGTGATGGCGCAGTGGAGCGGCCTCGGTTACTACACGCGCGCGCGCAACCTGCACAAGTGCGCGCAGCGCGTGGTCAACGAGTACGATGGCGTGTTTCCCAGCGACCCTGCCTTGCTGGCCGAGCTGCCCGGCATCGGCCGTTCGACGGCGGCCGCCATCTCGGCCTTTTCCAGCGGCACGCGCGCGGCCATCATGGACGGCAACGTCAAGCGCGTGTTCACGCGCGTGTTCGGCATCGACGCCTATCCCGGCGAAAAAAAGGTCGAGCAGGCCATGTGGCGGCGCGCCGAAGCGCTGCTTCCGGAAACCGGGATCGAGTCCTATACCCAGGGCCTGATGGACCTGGGCGCCACGCTGTGCACGCGCAGCAGCCCCGACTGCGGCCGCTGCCCCTTGCAACCGCGCTGCGTGGCATACGCCACCGGCCGCACCAGGGAGCTGCCGGTGCGCAAGCCGAAAAAGACCAGTCCCGAAAAACACACCGTCATGCTGGTAATCGTCGACGGCGGCCAGGTGCTGCTGCAGCAGCGGCCCGGCACCGGCATCTGGGGCGGTTTGCTGTCCTTGCCGGAACTCGATGGCCATGTGCTGATCGATGACGGGGACGACGAGATTCCACGCGTGATCGACCAGCTGGCCCTGGCGCGCGCGGTGGCGCCGTTCGGCGAAATCGAAACGCAGGACTGCCTGCTGCCGTTCGTGCATGTGTTCACGCACTACAAGCTGCATATCGTGCCCTGCCGCATCACGCTGGCGCGCCGGCTGGCCACGGCCGCCGAAGCGGGCTACGTCTGGCTCGATGGCGACAAGGTGGCGGACGCGCCGCTGCCGGCGCCGGTGAAGAAGCTGCTGCTCGATCTGCTGGGCGATGCGCGGGCGGCGCAGCGCAGCATGTTTTAGGGGACGGTGGCGGTGTCGGATTACGCGCTTGCGCGCTAATCCGACCTACCCTTTCCCATGGCACGCAGGTCGGATTAGCGTAGCGTAATCCGACAACATCGTTGGCCGTCTAATTACAACTCGTCGAGCGAATACAAGCGCCGGTGCTCGCGGATCGCATAGCGGTCCGTCATGCCGGCGATATAGTCGGCGATCTTGCGCGCCTGCGCGGTCGTGCTGCCGTCCTTCAGTTGATAGTCGGGCGGCAGCAGCGCCGGTTCGGCCATGAAGCTGTCGTACAGCTCGCGCACGATGCGGCTTGCTTTGACGCGCATGCGGTTGACCTGGTAGTGGCGGTACAGGTTGGCGCGCAGGAAGCGTTTGAGTTCCGTGGCTTCCTTGCGCATGCCATCGGAAAAACGGATCAGCGGCGCGCTGGCGCGCACTTCGTTGACGTCGCGCGGGGCGGCGTCGGCGATCAGCCGGGTCGAGGTGACGATCAGGTCGTCGGCCAGCGCCGTGATCAGCCGGCGCAGGGTTTCATAGACGGCGCGCCGGCCCGACAGGCCCGGATACATGGCTTGTACCTCGCGCCACAACCGGCCAAAAAATTCCACCTGTTCCATTTGCTCGATGGTGATCAGGCCCGAGCGCAGGCCGTCGTCGATATCGTGGCTGTTGTAGGCGATTTCATCGGCCAGGTTGGTCAGCTGCGCTTCCAGCGTCGGTTGGGTGCGGTCGATAAAGCGTTGCGCGACCGGCCCCAGTTCGCGCGCATGCGCCAGCGAGCAGTGTTTCAATATGCCTTCGCGCGTCTCGAACATCAGGTTCAGGCCGTCGAAAGCGCCATAATGCTCTTCCAGCCGGTCGACCACGCGCAGGCTTTGCAGGTTGTGCTCGAAGCCGCCGTGTTCCACCATGCACTCATTGAGCACGTCCTGGCCCACGTGGCCGAATGGCGTGTGGCCCAGGTCGTGCGCCAGCGCGATGGCTTCGACCAGGTCTTCGTTCAGGCGCAGGTTACGCGCGATCGAGCGGCCGATCTGCGCCACTTCCAGGCTGTGCGTCAGGCGCGTGCGAAACAGGTCGCCCTCGTGGTTGAGGAACACCTGGGTCTTGTATTCGAGGCGGCGAAACGCCGAGGAATGGATGATGCGGTCGCGGTCGCGCTGGAACTGGCTGCGCGAGGCATGCGGCGCCTCGGCAAACAGACGTCCCTGCCCCTGGTCCGAACGGGCGGCGTAAGGAGCGAGGAAGTCTTCGGGCGTCATGGTCAGGCGACTCCGGCTGCCAGCGTGGCCAGCACGAGGTCATGGGGAGCGGCCGTGATGCATGGGCTGCCCAGCGGTTTCAACAGGATGAACTTGATGGCGCCGCCCTCGTTCTTCTTGTCCACTTCCATCAGTTCGAGCCAGCGCGCCACGCCCAGGTCCGGCGCCTTGACGGGCAGGCCGGCGGCAGCGACCACCTTGCGCACGCGTTCGACGGCCGCCTGGTCGATATAGCCCATGCGGCACGACAGGTCGGCCGCCATCACCATGCCGCAGCCGACGGCCTCGCCGTGCAGCCACTGGCCATAGCCCATGCCCGCCTCGATCGCGTGGCCAAACGTGTGGCCGAAGTTCAGGATGGCGCGCAGGCCGCCTTCGCGTTCGTCCTGGCGCACCACGTCGGCCTTGATTTCGCACGAACGGGCAATCGCATACGCCAGAGCACCCTTGTCGCGCGCCATCAGCTTGGCCATGTTCGCTTCGATCCAGTCAAAGAAGGCCGCGTCGATGATGGCGCCATGCTTGATCACTTCGGCGAGACCTGCCGACAGCTCGCGCGCCGGCAAGGTTTCCAGCGTCGAGGTATCGGCGATCACGGCGCGCGGCTGGTAGAACGCGCCGATCATGTTCTTGCCCAGCGGGTGGTTGATGCCGGTCTTGCCGCCAACCGAGGAATCGACCTGCGCCAGCAAGGTAGTGGGTACTTGCACAAAGCCGATGCCGCGCATGTAGCTGGCGGCCGCGTAGCCGGTCAGGTCGCCGATCACGCCGCCACCCAGCGCCACCAGGGTGGTCTTGCGGTCGCATTTGTTGGCCAGCAGCGCATCGAAAATCTGCATCAGGCTGGCCCAGTTTTTATACTCTTCGCCGTCCGGCAGCACGATGCTGATTACCTCGCGGCCGTCGCTGGCCAGCGCCGCCTGCAGGCGGCCCAGGTACAGCGGCGCGACGGTGGTATTGGTGACGATGGCCACCTTGTGGCCGCTGATATGGCGCAGCAGCGCGTCGGCGTCGGCCAGGAGGCCCGGGCCGATGGCGATAGGGTAGCTGCGTTCGTCGAGATCTACGCTCAACAACATTTTGGATTGCTCGTTCATCGAAGGCTCTGCATGAATGACGCAGTTGGGCGAGGCCTCGCATTCGAGGCTGGCCAGCTGCATCAGGATAGTCTGAACCATCGATTGTACGTTAGGACGGCCCGTATCGATCACAATGTCGGCCACTTCCAGGTAATGCGGCTCGCGCTGCGCCGTCAGGTTTTCCAGCACCTTGCGCGGGTCGGCCGTCTGCAGCAGCGGGCGATTCTTGTCGTGGCTGGTGCGCGCCAGGATGTTGCTGACGCTGGCGCGCAGGTAGATCACCGTGCCGCGCTCCTTCAGAAAGGCGCGGCTTTCCGCATTCAGTACGGCGCCGCCGCCGGTGGCCATCACCAGTCCTTCCTGCGCGCACAGGTCGCGGATCACCTCCGCTTCGCGCCGGCGAAAGCTCGGCTCTCCCTCGATTTCAAAGATCAGCGGGATCGACGCCCCGGTCCGGGCTTCGATCTCGTGGTCGGAATCGACAAAGCGCAAGCCCAGCTTGCGGGCCAGGATGCGCCCGATCGTGGTTTTGCCTGCGCCCATGAGGCCGACAAGGAAGATATTACGGTTGGAGATTTCAGCCACTTTGTATATCAATCAGAAAATAACGGGCGCCCACTTTGCAACGCCCGCAGCCCTTGCATCAAGGACAAGAGAACGTCAGTTTGAACGGATAACTGGTGGCGTTGCCCAGCGGCGTCGTCACCGTCACATTAAACGTGCTGGCCACCGGACCGGCGCAACCGGTCGGCGTCAGGCTGCTAATTGTAACGGCATGCCGCACTCCCTGGTCACCTTGAATGTTGGCGCCGGTACGATCGTCGACACCCGATGCGTTATGCGGATAGACATTTTGTATGCTGTTGGGGGTAATCGAGGCGACGGCGTTGACCACATTCGTGAGCGCCACCGTGCTTCCGGAGGGCATGGGATTGAGGTTCAGGTCGCTGAAGCGCAGGCTGAACTGGCGCGATACCGAGCTGGCAACGGTACCCAGGTCATATGCGCCGTCCTTGAAGCTCACCTGGCTCAATGGATCAAACAGGGTGAAATTGCGCGGATGGCTGTCACTGAGGAAGATCGCAATCTTTGCGAACAGTGTCTTGCTGCCGTCGGAGGTACTGGCGCAGACGGTGGCCAGGCCGGGCCACACGCTGTCGGCCGTGCCGCCGTTGGCGACATCATTGCAGGGCGTTGCCGGCGGGTTGGTCGCCGTGCGCGGGTTCTGGCTGCGGAAATCGACCGAACAGCCGCCGTTGATGGTGGTGCAGCCGCCCATGCTCGACGAGCCGACGGCGCCCAGGTTACTCTGGAACACCACCGGTGTGCCATCGGAAACGGGATTGCCGGCCTGGTCTGCCAGCAATACTGTCACGGTGGTGGCGGGCGTGCCGACCGGGCTGTCATACGACCAGCCTTCCACGCTGGACTTGGTCGAACTGAGCGAAAAGGCCGTTTGCACCGGCAGGCCGGTGGTCACGAGGATGGAGTCGGACAAGGTAGAAATGCCGGACGCCAGGCTGGCGCGCACGCGGAAGGTGGTTGGCGTCGTGCCGGAATTGACAGTGGTAATGACATCGCCGTTGGCGTCCGTCATGTCCCTGACCTTGTTGAGCGTCATGCCGGGACCGTTGACGAGGGCGAACATCACTTCCTGGCCCGCCAGCGCCTTGCCGAAGGTGTCGACCACGCGGAACGTCAGGGTCGCCGTTTCCGTGCGCGACAGGCCACCCTGGCCCTGGATCACGATCGATTTGCCGACCGGGCTGACGGCGGCAAACTGCACTGATGCCGCTGCGGGCGCGGCCACCGACAGCGTCGCGTGCAAGGCACTCTGGCTGCCCGTCACCATGGCGTACACCTTGTCGCTCAGGCCGCAGCCCAGGTCGCGGTATGTGGCCAAGGCCTTGCCGTTGACGACAGGCACGCCGCTGGTCACGCTCGCCTTGCCCAGCGTGACGCAATTCGATCCGAAATCGACGGTCAGGCCGGTTCCGGTATACAAGCTGGCGCCCGCCATGATATCCACCGAGACGGTGGTAGTGCCGTAAGCAGGAATGCTGCTGGGCGAAAAGACCAGGTTTGCAGGCAGCAGGTCGGTTGCTCCCAGCACATAGTTAATCTGGCCGCTGGCGACCATGCCGTTGGCCGTGGTGGTGGCCTTCAGGGCGGCCGCGCCGCTGGCCGACAGGCTGAACGGGCGCAAGATCACGCTAGCCGTGCCGCTGCTGTCGGTCAGCGCCGTGCCCACCGATGGCGACATGACGGCCAGCGCGTTATCGGTGGAAAACTCCACCAGCGCATTGACGATGGGCTGGCCATTCAGATCGCTGACGACGGCCTTGGCGGTCAGCGGCGTCGCGCTCGACAAGGCATTGCTGGCGCTGCCGCCGCTGAGCAGGGACAGCGTCATTTTCGCGCCCGCCGCCGGTGCCGCCTTGATTTCATAACTGGTCTCGCCGCTGAGGGTGGTCGTGCCCGCAGTCACGGTGGCCGTGAGCTTGCCCGCGCCGGTGATCGTGGCGCTGAGGGGAACGAGCTTGATGCTGGCATAGCCCTTGGCATCGGTCAGCGCGGTGCCGTTGCTGGTCGACAACGTGACCAGCGCCGCATCCGCCGCGAACGTGACGACCGTATTGCCGACCGGGGCGCCATTCTTGTCGATAACCAGCGCCTTGGCGGTCAGGGGCGTGGCAATGCCGAGCGCGTTGCTGGGCTTGTCGGCCGCATCGTACAGGCCGACGCTGATGGCCGCCGCCACGCCGCCGGTCGTGCCGCCGCTGCTGCCGCTGCCGCTGCCGCCATCAAGAGTTGGATCGCCGCCGCCGCCACCGCAAGCGGCCAGCAAGATGCCGAACGTCATCAGCATCAGCCAATTACATGCCCTGCTCCAATAGTTGTTGCTCTGGTATCTATTCGACATCGTTGCCCTCAGTCCTCTTTCGTTGGCATTGTTACTTAAACGTAAAGATGTGACATTAACGCGTTGGGGGCCGGTCTGCCACTATTTTCGGCGTAATAAACACCATTAACTCGGTTTTTTCTTGACTGCGGCCGGTGCTGCGGAAAAAAACGCCGAGCAGCGGGATGTCGCCCAGCAGCGGCACCTTGCTTTGCGTGCCGCGTTCGGACTGCTGGTAGATGCCGCCCAACACCACCGTGCCGCCGTCTTCCACCATCACCTGCGTCCTGACGTGCTTGGTGTCGATGGCAAAGCCCGAGCGTGTCTCCTGGCCCACGCTGTCCTTGTTGACGTCGACCTCGAGCACCACGTTGCCGTCCGGCGTGATCTGCGGCGTTACTTCCAGGCGCAGGTTAGCCTTGCGAAACGTGATCGAGGTGGCGCCGCTGCTGGTGGCCACCTGGTACGGCAGTTCGATGCCCTGCTCGATCAGCGCCAGCACCTTGTCTGCCGTTACCACGCGAGGGCTGGAAATGATCTTGCCCTTGCCGTCCGCTTCCAGCGCCGACAGTTCCAGGTTCAGGAAGCGGTTGGCCGCCGCCGAAAACAGGCTCAGGGCAAAACTGGCCGGCGGCAGGCCATTGATGCTGGCGGCCGGCAGGTTGACGAACTGGGTATTGGGCACATACGCGCCGGCACCCGCCACCGCCTGCCCGGTCGCCTCCCCCACGCCCTCATAGGTGCCGCCGACCGTCGCGCGCCGTCCGCCGCCGATGGCAAACCCGGGCTGGCCGCCCTGGACCAGGCGCAGGTCGGCAAAGCCCAGGCGCGCGCCCAGGTTGCGGCTGAAACTGTCGTTCGCTTCGACGATGCGCGCCTCGATCAGCACCTGTCTGGTGGCGATGTCCGTGCGCGCGATCAACAGGCGGATCTGCTCCAGGCGCGCCGGCACGTCGGTGATGAACAGCTGGTTGGTGCGCGGCTCGATCAGCACGCTGCCCCGGCGCGACAGCAGGCGGCTGCGCCCTTCCCCCGCATCGAGCGCAAACACGCTGCGGAACGCCTCGGCCTTCTGGTAATTGAGCTGAAACACCTCGGACTGCAGCGGCTCGAGTTCGGCGATCTGCGCGCGCGTTTCCAGTTCCAGCTTTTCGCGCGCCAGGATTTCCTCGCGCGGCGCGATCCACAGCACATTGCCATTGCGCCGCATGTCCAGGCCCCGCGCCTGCAGCACCACGTCGAGCGCCTGGTCCCACGGCAGGTCGCGCAGGCGCAAGGTGACGTTGCCGGCCACGCTGTCGCTGGCGACAATATTCTGCCCCGAGGCGTCGGCCAGCATATGCAGGGCCGCGCGCACGGAGACGTTCTGGAAATCGATGGAAATCGCTTCGCCCGCATACAGCCGCGGCGCCGTTATTTGCACCACCGCTTGCTGCGCGACGCCGCCCATCGGCAGCGCCAGCAGCACCGTCAACAGCATGCCACCAGGCCTCATTTTTCCTTCTCCTTCGCGCCAGCGCCCGCCACCTGCAAGGCCAGGCTGCCGCGCCGCTCGCGCCACACGCCGTTCGCATCCTGCGCCACTTCGCGGTAGGCCAGCGCCTGCTCGCCGATCTGCGTCACCACGCCATGATCGTGCCCCAAGTGCTGTCCTGTCCTGATCCGGTGCAGGCGCTGGCCCGCCTGCAGCAGCGCATCGAGGCGGCCATGCTGCCGCACGCTGCCGACCATGGCCATGTCGGACAGCGCCACGCTTTCCAGCGGCTCGCGCACGCGGCGCAGGTCGGGCGCGG
The DNA here is from genome assembly GCF_031995485.1 of Janthinobacterium sp. NCBI lineage: Bacteria > Pseudomonadati > Pseudomonadota > Betaproteobacteria > Burkholderiales > Oxalobacteraceae > Janthinobacterium > Janthinobacterium sp. The sequence goes on along the minus strand of NZ_DAMAGB010000001.1, from coordinate 230,148 downwards.
CCACGCCACCGGTGTGCGCGTCATGGACTGCGACGGCGCCAAACGGATCGGGCAAGTCACCGGCGGCATAGTCGCGCGGCACAAACCCGGATAGCGGCACTGCTGTCAGGGGTCCGGCGGAGGGTTTCACTTTGGACTTGGCCATCGCCGCCTGTTCCTGCGCATCGGGCAGGCGAAATGCGCGCAGCACCGCGTCCAGCGTGGGCGGGCCATCCTTGCCGCCATTTAAAATGACCGCCTGCATGGTGACGATGCGCGGCAGGCGCGCCAGGTCGGCCGCAAATGCACCGATGGCGTGATAGCCGCCGCGCACCCGGATGGCGATCGGCATGGCCACATAATGGGCTTGCGGCTCGGGCGTGCCCGGCTTGAACAGTTCGAACTGCAGGCCGCGCGCCAGGCCCGCCTGGTTGATGTCGGACAGCAGGGACGCCATCTCCTGCTGCCGCGGCAATTGCTGCTCCAGCGTGGCCAGTTCGGCGGCCGCCGCCTGCCGGCGTTCGCGCAGCTGCGGCAACTGGCCCGCGCGCGCCTGCGCCTGGCCGTAGGCGGCGCGCAGTTCGTTTTCCTGCGCCTGCGCCGCTTGCAGGCGGGACAGCAGACCGCCCAGCTGCGCCCACCATGCCAGCGCCAGGCCCAGCACCGCCAGCAGCGCGGCGCAGGCCAGGCGCATGGACTTGGGCCAGGACACGGCCTGTTTCAGGCTCAGCATGGTCAATCCCCCGGCCGCGCAGCGGTCAACTGCAGCTGCAGCGTAAATTCCATGCCGCCCTGGCTTGAACCGGCCAGCTGGCGCACCTCCTGCAACTGCGGCTGGCAACTGGGCAGCGTTTGCGCCAGCGCCAGCAGCAGCGCCGGGACCTGGTCCTGCGAGGCTGCCCGCCCCTGCAGCGTCAAGCGGCTGCCGTCCTGGCGCAGGCCATGCAGGGTGACGCCGCCTGGCACTGCCTGCACCGACTGCACCGCGCGCGCCAGCGCCTCGAAGACGATGACCCAGTCATTGCGCTGCGCCTGCAAGCCGGCCACAGCCTGCTGGCGCGCGGCCAGCACGGCCGTCTCGCGCTGCGCCAGCCGGGCCGCCGCAATCGCGCCGTCGCTGCCCCGCATGGCTGCGCGCCAGTGCTGCTGGCGTTGCTCATGGCTAGCGATGGCAAGACCGAAGGCCGCCCCTGCCGCCAGCGCCAGCAACAGGCCGCACAGCACGCCGCCGGCCAGCAGGTGCAGTACCTCACGCTCGCGCTGGCGGCGCGCCGCATGCCGGTGCGGCAGCAGGTTGATGCAAACCGCCGCCTGCGCGCTCATCGGGCAAACCCGTGCAGCGCCAGGCCCCAGGCCAGCTGGTACGCGGCACCATCGGGCAAGGCTTGCCAGCCGCCATGTGTCATGCCTGCCTGCAGGGCCAGCGCTTCGCTGTCCATCACCACCGCCTGCAGGCCGGCGCTGGCCGCCGCATCGAGCCGGCGCTGCACGCCGGCGCGGCGCGCCGCCACCAGCAGCACCTCGATTTCGGCGCCGCCCGGTTCCGATCCCGGCGGTGATGCCGGGGCCGGGCCCAGGATGCAGAAATCCAGGCTGGCGTCCTCGATGGTGAAAGGGATGTAGTGCACCGCTTCCAGTTCCACCAGGATTTCCAGCTGCTCTTCAGGTAATCCCGCCGGCAGCCGGATGGTCTGGGTAATCAGGCTATCGAGAGGCATGGCCAGCGCGGCGCGACGGCAACGGCTGCCGCTGGCCTGGCAGGCCTGGCGCACGCTGGCGGCGAGCAGGTCGATATCGTCGATATTGCCGTCGACCAGCACGCCCGGCGCCAGCGCCGCCATGCCGCAGTGGCGGCAATACAGGACGCCGCGGCGCCGGCCCAGTTCGATCACGCGCACGGCTGTCTCGCCGATATCGACACCCAGCAAGCCCGGTTGATTGATGGAAAACATGGTCACTCCCATGGCAGTACCTCCGAAATGCTAGTCCCGGCCCAGCCATGATGACAACCGCTTTTCCGCCGCCTTCTGCGGCGCAGTCCGCCTATCTGCCCGTGCCATGATCTGGCGCAGGACAATTGTTACCAAATCCTTGTTGCCAGCCAGCATAGACACGCTTATATAGAGTAGCGACAAGATTGCAGCGAGCCGCCAGGCGCGCCGTCCGCGCCACAAGCTCGCTTATAATTGGCCGGCATAATTAACTGAAAGACATAACGCGCATGACATCTTCCACATCCGCTGGCAACGCTGGCTCGAAGCCGCCCCCGAAGGGCAGCAAACCCAAACGCTTTTTGCTGATGGCCCTGATATCGCTGGTGGGCGTGGGCGTGGTCGGCGTCTTGCTGGTGGTGTTTGGCCTGGCGATGGCGTATCCGAACCTGCCGGCGCTCGACACCCTGACCGATTACCGGCCGAAAATGCCGCTGCGCATCTTTACCTCGGATAGCGTCCTGATCGGCGAATTCGGCGAAGAGCGGCGCAATATGGTGCACATCAAGGATATTCCCGATGTCATGAAGAAAGCCGTGCTGGCCATCGAGGATGACCGCTTCTACGAGCACGGCGGCGTCGATTACCTGGGCATCACGCGCGCGGCACTGCACAACCTGACGGGCGGCGCCAAGCAGGGCGCCTCGACCATCACGCAGCAGGTGGCACGCAATTTCTTCCTGTCCAGTGAACAGACCTTGAAGCGCAAGGCGTATGAAGTGCTGCTGGCGTGGAAGATCGAAAAAAACCTCAGCAAGGACCAGATCCTCGAGGTCTACATGAACCAGATCTACCTGGGCCAGCGCGCCTATGGTTTCGCCTCGGCCGCGCAGATTTATTTTGGCAAGAATATCCGCGACCTGACCGTGGCCGAAGCGGCCATGCTGGCCGGCCTGCCAAAGGCGCCGTCGGCCTACAACCCGGTGGTCAACCCGAAACGCGCGCGCCAGCGCCAGCAATACATCCTGCAACGCATGGCGCAGCTCGGCTACATCACGCCAGCCCAGTACGAAGAAGCGAAAAACGAGGAACTGAAGGTCAAGACCGACAGCAGCGCCTTTGGCGTGCATGCGGAATATGTGTCGGAAATGGCGCGCCAGCTGGTCTACGAGCAATTCAAGGAAGATACCTACACGCGCGGCCTGAACGTCTACACGACGATTACCAAGGCCGACCAGGATGCCGCCTATCTCGCCTTGCGCAAGGGCGTGATGGATTACGAGAAACGCCACGGCTACCGCGGTCCGGAAGCATATATCGACATTCCGAAAACCAAGGCCGAAGCCGATGACGCGATCGAGACGGAGCTGGCCGACCATCCGGACAGCGACGACATCATCGCCGCCATGGTGCTGCAGGCCTCGCCCAAGTCCTTGCAGGCGGTCACCTCGGCCGGCGAGGAAATCAATATCACCGGTTCCGGCCTGACGTTTGGCGCGGCCTGGCTGTCGGAAAAAGCGGCAGCGAACCGCCGCATCCGCCGTGGTGCCGTGATCCGCGTCATGCGCGAAGGCGACACCTGGGTGCTGACGCAGATGCCGGAAGTGCAGTCGGCGTTTGTCTCGGCCAGCACCACCGACGGCGCCATCCGTGCCATGGTTGGCGGCTTCGACTACAACCGCAACAAGTTCAACCACGTGACGCAAGCCTGGCGCCAGCCCGGTTCGGCCTTCAAGCCCTTCATCTACTCGGCCTCGCTGGAACGCGGCCTGTCGCCGGCCACCATCATCAACGACGCGCCGATCTCGTTCGACGCGGGCCAGACGGGCGGCCAGGCGTGGGAACCGAAGAACTACGACAGCAAATACGACGGTCCGATGACCATGCGCAAGGGCCTGATGAAATCGAAAAACATGATTTCGATCCGCATCCTGCACAAGATCGGCGCCAAGTACGGCCAGGAATACGCGACGCGTTTCGGCTTTGACGCCGACAAGAACCCGCCCTACCTGACCCTGGCCCTCGGTGCCGGCAACGTCACGCCGCTGCAGATGGCCGGCGCCTACGCCGTGTTTGCCAATGGCGGCTACAAGATCAACCCTTACCTGATCGCCAAAGTCACCGACAGCGACGGCAAGGTGTTGTCGGAAGCGAACCCCGACAAGGCCGGCGACGACCGCAACCGCGTGATCGACGAGCGCAATGCCTTCATGATGAACAGCATGCTCAACGACGTGGTGCGCTTCGGCACGGCCAACAAGGCGATGGCCCTGAAACGTCCTGACCTGGCCGGCAAGACGGGCACCACCAACGATTCGATCGACGCCTGGTTCGCCGGCTACCAGGCCAAGCTGGTCGGCATCGCCTGGATCGGCTACGACCAGCCGCGCAACCTGGGCAACCGCGAAACGGGCGGCGGCCTGGCATTGCCGATCTGGATCAGCTACATGGCCAAAGCGCTGAAAAGCATCCCGGTCGAAGAACGCGCGGTACCGGAAGGCCTGATCCATGTGGGCGACGAGTACTACTATGCGGAAAATCCGCCGGGTACGGGCGTGGGCAGCCTGGAAGGCGCGGCAAGGGGGACGCCGGAGGAAGAGAAGGCGAAAGAAGCGGTGAAGAACGAGTTGTTTTAAACACGCAGGTCGGGTAGGTCGGATTAGCGCGCAGGCGCGTAATCCGACAACATTGTTGACATTGGCGCCGGTGGTGGTGTCGGGTTACGGCCTGCGGCCTAACCCGACCTACCCGACCTACCCGGCACCACAAAAAAAATGGGCAGCCCGCAAAGGCTGCCCATTTTTCATACGCGACTTCAAGCAGTTACTTCAACACCACCACCGCCCCCGCCTGCTCGCTGGCCATGGTGGACAGCGCCGCAAACAGCTCCGAGCCGTCGCGCGTATTGACCCACTGCCCGTCGACGCGCTTGTAGTGAAAGCCGCCCGAACGGGCCGCAACCCACATCTCGCGCATCGGCGCCTGGCTGTTGACGATGATTTTCGTGCCGTTGTCGATGAATTCGATTTCCAGCACGTTGCCGCTGCGGCTGCATTCGACGTCCAGCACGTCCTCGTCGTTCAAACGGTCCAGCGCCGCCTCGATCTGGTTCAGGGTGGCTTCGGCCAGGGCCAGGAATTCCGATTCGCTCATGCTACACTCCAAAGATCTTAATCAAACCGTGATTCTAATCGTGAAGTCATCCTCAGCGTTTTATATCGGCACTGCCATTGTGGTTTCCAGCATCCTGGCAGGCTGCGGCCAGCCCGGCGCCCTGTACCTGCCCAAGCCGCCGGCAGCCAAGCCGGCCCCCAAAGGCCCGCTTGAGCCGGCCCTGGTGCCGCCGCCACCGACCATCGTGCCGGCGACCTGATCAGCGAGCCAGCCTGGCGTCCTGGCGGCGCCTGTCCCAGGCGTAGTAGACGCGTATGGCCAGCAATAGCGCGACGATGCTGCCAAACAGGATGGGCTGGGCAAAGTTGTTCTTGCCCGCCTTCATCCACCAGTAGTGCAGGATGCCCAGTGGCGCGATCACATAGATCAGCCGGTGCAGCCACTGCCAGCGCTTGCCGCCGAGGCGCCTGACCATGCCGTTGGTGCTGGTCACGGCCAGCGGGATCAACAATACAAACGCGATGAAACCGACCGTAATGAACGGGCGCTTGAGCACATCCTTCCACATCTCGCCCAGATCGAAGAAATGATCGAACCATAAGAAGGTCGTGAAGTGCAGTGTTGCGTAGAAAAACGCGAACAGGCCCAGCATGCGGCGCAGCTTGAGCAGCCAGTTCCACTTCGTCAATCGCCGCACGGGCGTGACGGCCAGGCCGATGCACAGGAAATACAGGGTCCAGTCGCCGGTGCCGCGCGTGATGAATTCAAGCGGCTCGACCAGCTGGCCGCTATAGGTCAGCCACACCATGCGGCCGAACGGCACCAGCGCCAGCAGGAAGATGACGGCCTTGATCAGCGACAGCTGCTTCGGCGTGGGTTGAAAAGCCATGCTTGCCGTTCCTTAAAAGAACTTCTTCAGATCCATGCCCGCATACAGCGAGGCCACATCGTTATAACCGTTGTACATCAGCGTCTTGCGCTTGCGGGTCAGGAAGCCGTCTTCGCCGATGCGGCGCTCGCTGGCCTGCGACCAGCGCGGATGGTCGACATTCGGGTTCACGTTCGAATAAAAACCGTATTCGGACGGTGCCGACAGGTTCCACGAGGTACGCGGCTGCTCCTTGACGAAGCGGATCTTGACGATGGACTTGGCCGATTTGAAGCCGTATTTCCATGGCAACACCATGCGCACGGGCGCGCCATTCTGGTTCGGCAGGGTTTCGCCATACATGCCCAAGGTCAGCAGCGCCAGCGGGTGATTGGCTTCATCAATGCGCAGGCCTTCCGTGTACGGCCACTGCAGCACGCGGCTGCCCACGCCCGGCATCTGCTTGTTGTCGGCCAGCGAGATGAATTCCACGTATTTGGCGTTGCCGGTCGGCTCGACCTTCTTGATGATTTCCGAGAACGAATAACCGATCCATGGAATGACCATTGACCAGCCTTCCACGCAGCGCAGCCGGTACACGCGCTCTTCCAGCGGCGCGAGTTTGAGCAGCGCGTCGAGGTCCAGCGTCATCGGCTTCTTGACTTCGCCTTCGATCGTGACGGTCCACGGGCGCGTGCGCAGGGTGCCCGCGTTTTGCGCCGGATCGCTCTTGTCGGTGCCGAACTCGTAGAAATTGTTGTAGGTGGTGGCATCCTTGTACGCGGTCTGCTTGTCCAGCGCCGAGTAGGCGGGATTGAGCTTGGCGGCCAGCTTGGGATGGCTGCCTTGCGCGTGGGCTTCGCGGCCCAGCATTTCCAGCAGCGCCGCGCTGGAGACGGCGCCGACCGCCGCCTGGCGGATAAAGCTGCGGCGCGCTTCGAATACGGCGCGCGGCGTGATTTCGGATGAAAACGGCAGTTCAATGCCGTTGGGACTGCGCTTGATCAACATGGCGGCTCCGGAAAAGTGGTGGTTAGCTACACAGTACACCAGTTTCCGGAGCCGTTCATGACGCTTGCGTCATGTAGAGAACCGTTTATAACTTCCCGTACGAATGCAGTCCCGACAGGAACATATTGACACCTAAAAATGCAAACGTCGTCACCAGCAAGCCTACCAGCGCCCACCAGGCGGCGACACGGCCGCGCAGGCCCGTCATCAGGCGCATGTGCAGCCAGGCCGCATAGTTGAGCCAGACGATCAGCGCCCAGGTTTCCTTCGGATCCCACGACCAGTAGCCGCCCCACGCTTCGGCCGCCCACAGCGCGCCGAGGATGGTCGCTACCGTAAAGAAAGCAAAGCCGACGGAAATGGCCTTGTACATCACATCGTCCAGCACGTCCAGCGACGGCAGGCGGTCAACCAGGTAGCCGCTCGATTTGAGCAAATAGGCCGAGGCCACCATGGCCGACAGCGAGAAAGTGCCATAGCCGATGAAGTTGGCCGGCACGTGGATCTTCATCCACCAGCTCTGCAGGGCCGGCACCAGCGGCTGGATATCGGCCGCGTCGCGCGTCACCGTGTACCACAGCAAAAACACCACGGCAGCCGAGATCACCAGCATGACAAAGGCGCCCAGCTGGCGCGTCGCATAGTGCTGTTCGTAGTACAGGTAGAACATGGCCGTGATCAGCGAAAACAGGATGAACACTTCATACAGGTTCGACACGGGGATATGGCCCACGTCGGCGCCGATCAGGTAGGACTCGTACCAGCGCACCAGCATGCCCGTCAGGCCCAGCACCACGCCGGCCCAGCACAGCAGGGAGCCGACCGACGAGCCGAAGTCCGAGCGCGCCACCAGGCCGATCCAGTAGAACAGGGTCGACAGCACGAACAGCGTGCCCATCCACAAAATCGCGGACTGGCTCGACAGCATATATTTCAGGAAAAATTTCTTGTCCGCCAAGGCCAATTGGCCCGCGTACAGTTCGATGGCAAACAGCGCCAGCACGGCCGCCACCGGGATCAGCCAGCGCACTGGTTTCCAGTGCCAGCCCAGCCAGGCAAACACGGGAGCAGCCGCCAGCAGGATGACCTTTTCATAGATGTCCATGAAGGCGCCGAAGTGCACCAGGCCGTACAGCGAAGCGGCCAGCAGGCCCGCGCCATACAGCCAGTCGATCAGTCCCAGGCGCTTGAAAAAGCCCGGTTCCTGCGCGTAAATTTGTTTGTTTGCCAATTCCATATTTTCTCCATTCCCGGCTCAACCATGGTGCGCCGGACAAGCGCAGCTTACGCCGATTGCGGCAATTTTGCCTTCAGGTTGTCAAATTCTTTTTCAAAGTCCAGCGTCTTGCGCTGCGTGCTCATGGCCATCAGCGCGGTGCTGTCGCCCGGACGCTCGGCATCGTCCTTGATCCAGACCCACAGGCGGCGCTCGCGGATATAGAACATGGAAAACACGCCGATCACCAGGAACAGGCAGCCCAGGTAGACCACGCCCTTGCCGGGCGAACGCGTCACTTGCAGGACGGAAGCCTTGACCTCGGTGAATTCATCGAGCTGCAAATACACCGGCGCGCCATAGAAGAAACTGTCGGACAGCGCATTGGTGGCCAGTTGCAGGAAGCGGCCATGCTTCTCGTCCGCCTCGATGGGCGTCAAGCCGGCCTTGTTGCGCGCCGCCTGCCACAGGTCCCACAGGCTGCCGTTGAGAATCTTCATGAAGATATCGGCGGCCTTTTCCTGCTCGGCCTTCGGCACTTTTTCCAGGAAGCGCGAAATGGCCAGGAAACCGCCCTCCTGCCCGTTGCCGGCAAAGATGGCCAGGCTTTTCGCGGCCGACTCCTGCAGCTGGGCGCGCAAGGCTTCGGCGTTGTCGTTCGGCATGGCGCGCTGGGCGTAGCGGGCGGCGGCCTGCTCGCGCAGTTCCGGGTCCTGCAGCGCGGCGCGCAGGCGCATCCACTCTTTTACCGTGTAATTGTCGTCCGCCGGAATGCGCAGATAGCTGAAGGCGTCGCTCGGATTGACGCGCATGCCGGCCAAAAAGACCAGTGCGCCGTCGACCGTCACCGGCTGCATGTAGTTCTGGTACTCGCGCGCCTGGCCCGTCTTGTCGCGCAACTTGTACAGCACGCTCGGGCCGACGTTTTTCAGGTCCTTGTTATTGGCGTTCTTGCCGGCCGAACCCAGGCGCTTGTCGAGGCCGACGGCAAACTTCTCGTTGAAGCTCTCGGCCTTGCTCACCGCCCGCACATCCTGGCCCGAGCTCATGTTTTCCACATTGAACGGACGGAAACCCGACCATTCGACCGTATACGAGTTGCCGTCGCTGCGTTCGAGCGGGGTGCTGGCGCCCACTTCGCCGCCGATATCGAAGCGTTTGTCGGTCTTGCCGGCCATCGGGAAACCTGTCAGCTTGAGCTTGCTGCCGCCGTCTTCAAAGCTGGACTGGTACAGCGCCAGGCCCTTGTACAGCAGCGGCTGGTTGACCTTGATGGTGGCAGGGAAACTCTTGCCCGTTTCATGGTCGGTAATCACCACGTCGCTGGCGAACAGCTTGGGCATGCCGGTGCTGTAGAAATCGATATGGAATTTTTTCAGCAGGATGGTGATCGGCAGGTCCTGGATCAGCACGCCGTCGGCTTGCGGAATGATGGCCGTGCTGCTGGTCGAGCCTTCCGGAATCATGGTGTTGCCGCGGAAGGTCGGGTTCGCCAGGCTCAGGCGGTGCTGGGCGGGAATCTCGGCGATCACGCCGCTGCCGGCAAACGGCGTCTTGCCGAAAAACCATTGTTGCACGCGTATCGGCATTTCCGAATCGAGCAAGCCACCCACGCAAATAATGACGATGGCGCCGTGGGCGAAGATATAGCCCCATTTGTTGGCCGCGCCGCGCTTGGCCGCCACCAAGGTGGCGTTGTCCTTTTCCACCACCTTGGCCTGGTAGCCGGCGTCCTTCAGGCGCATCACCATCTGCTGCGCCAGCACGCCGCGCGGCAGCGGCGCCTGCCATTCGGCCTTGTGGTGGAAGTTGCGCAAGGACTGCTCGCGCACGGTTTCGCGCCAGCTGCGCATGTCCTTGAGCATTTTCGGCGCATTGCGCACGATGCACAGCGAGGTCGAGGCGACCAGGAAACCCATGATCAGCAAGAACCACCAGGCCGAGTAGACCGAATACAGGCTCAGCTTGTCGAACACGGAAAACCAGAACGGGCCGAACTGGTTGATATAGTTGGGCATCGGCTCGTTCTGCTTGAGCACGGTGCCGATCACGGACGCCACGGCGATCAGGGTCAAGAGGCTGATGGCAAAGCGCATCGACGAAATCAGCTCGACGAATTCGGCGACACTGCGGCGCTGGGTTTTCAGTTCGATTCCGGTGGTGCTGGTACTCATGCGTTGTTACTCATACTATATGGCAATCAAAAAAAGCGGGAAGGGTTTCATCTGCGCAAGGCGGCAGCATAACCCAGTTTGGCCGGGGCCATAAAAAAAGGGCAGCCCTTGCCGCGGCCGCCCTTCTTCATCCACACCACAGTGTCCGGCAAGTGATTGCCGCTATGGAAATTTATTTCAGGCCGGCGATGTAGTCGGCAACGGCCGCAATTTCATCGTCCGACATGCGGGCAGCGATGGTGTGCATCTCCGCGCTGTTCTTGCGCGCGTCGGCCTTGGTGCTGCGGAACTGGGTCAGCTGGGCGATCGTGTAATCCTGGTGCTGGCCGGCGATGCGCGGATACTGGACGGGAATGCCATTGCCCGCCGCGCCATGACAGCTGGCACAGGCCGCGACCTGCTTGCCGGCGATGCCGCCGCGGTAGATCTTCTTGCCCAGATCGATGGTGTCCTTGTTCTTGGCGGCGCCCGGCGCGGATTTCTGTGCGCCCAGGTAGGCGGCGACATTCTTCTTGTCGGCGTCGCTGAGCATCTTGGCGTAGGTCGTCATCACGGGCTGGTTGCGCTGCGGCGTGGTGAAATCGACCAGTTGCTTGTAGATATAGTTTTCATGCTGGCCGGCCAGCTTGGGATTGGCCGAAATGGTCGAATTGCCGGCCGCGCCGTGGCACGAGACGCAGGCAGGCAGGCCGCGCGCGGCGTCGCCATCGGCGTACAGGGTGGCGCCCTTGCTGGCGTCGGCTTTAACGGCTGCCTTCGGTGCTTCGACGGCCGACACGGTTGCCGAAAAGGCTAGCGCGGCGAGCAACATGGATTTGAACAACGGTGAAAAAGCACGATTCATTCAGGCACCCTGAGACAGTGAGAAATTAGTGGTGGACATTGCCGAACGCCTGGTATTTTTGCTTATTTTCAGGGCCGCAAGCCGCATCGCTGCTACGCCGGCAACAATTAACAACGCCTTATTGTACAATAGCTTCTTGGCGTTATTGCTCTCTTATCGCTCCCTCTTGCTCTCTTTTCTCGCTTTACTACTCCCATGTCAAAACTCTGGCAAGCCCGTTTCTTTACGACCGTCAATCAACTGCGCGACCTGCCCGATACCACGGTGCCGGAAATCGCTTTTGCCGGCCGCTCCAATGCCGGTAAATCGACCGCCATCAATATTTTGTGCAATCAGAAAGGCTTGGCGTTCGCCTCCAAGACGCCTGGCCGTACCCAGCACATCAATTATTTCTCGATCGGCGGCGCCCACGTGGGCCAGCACCGCAAGGATGCGACCATCGTCGAAGAAATCGAATGCCTGCTGGTCGACTTGCCCGGTTATGGCTATGCGGAAGTATCGGGCTCGGCAAAATTGCACTGGCAGCGTTTGCTGGGCGACTATGTGCAGCGCCGCGAACAGCTGGCCGGCCTGATCCTGATCATGGATTCGCGCCGTCCGTTTACCGACCTCGACATCCAGATGCTGGAATGGTTCGCGCCGACCGGCAAACCGATCCACTGCATCCTGACCAAGGTCGACAAGCTCAACCGCAACGAATCGGTCAACGCGCTGCGCCAGGCCAAGGCCAAGCTCGACAGCTACGTCGACGAAGATGGTGTCGGCTTCCCGTTCACGGTGCAGCTGTTCTCGGCCCTGAAACGCGTGGGCATCGACGAAGCCAATGACAAGATCATGGAACTGGCCGGCATCAGCGAAGACGGCGCCGCGCAGATGGTGGAACTGATCGAGATGGAAGACGACGTGGAACCGGAAACCGGCGCCGAAGGCGACAAACCGGCCTGATCGTTGCATCGGCGGCACATAAAAAAGGCGGCTCACTGTTCGGTGAGCCGCCTTTTTTTATGGCAGGAACTTAGCGCCGTCCGGGGCGCTGCTTCTCGGAAAAGAATTCCTGGCGCAAAAAGGCCGTCAGCTCGGCTGTATCCTCGACGCGGGCGCTGAGGTTGACGTTGCGGCCCAGGCGGCGCGATTCCCACACGAAGTCGCCCGGCTTTTCGGCACGGATCAGCTGGATCATCTTCTTGATGATGGCCGATTCGATATCGGGTTCATTGCCGATCTCGACTTTTTCCTGCTTCAGCCAGTTGCGCTTGAAGTTGCCGTTCCAGCCCTTGAACTTGACTTCGGCGCTGAACGAGGTCTGGTTAACGATGGAAAACACGCCGCCCGAATCCTCGCGGTCGCTGCCCGAGTTCTTGCCCTGGGCGCCGGCGATATTGGCCTTGGCCACGCGCATGGCGCGGTCGTTTTCGCTTTCCTCGGCCGGCTGCGCCGGCTGCTGCGCCTGGCGCTGCTGGCGGCGCTGCTCGACCATGGCGCCCATGTCTTCGGCTGGTGGCGGCGGCAACGGCACTTTCGACACCAGTGGCGGCGTAAACGTTTCCAGCTTCGGCTTCTCGGTCTGCGCGCCCTTGCTGACCTCCACCGGCTTTCTTGGCGTCGGCGGCGGCTTGACCTTGGCGACCTTGGTTTCCTTGGGCTTTGGCGTGGGCTTGGGCGTCGGCTTGGGCTGCGGCTTCGGCTGCGGCTTGTCCTTCATCGGCGCGATATACACCATCGCGCTTTCCTTCTTGACCGGCGGAATCTTCTGGATGGTTTCGGTATGCAGCAAGGCATACGCGGCAATCAGCACGTGCAGCAGGACAGACACGCCCAGCACCACCTTGCGGCGGTTGCTGGTCTTCGCGCCGTAGGCCAGTGGCGGCTGGATCAATTGCCCGCAGGTGGGGCAATAGCCGGTATCGGCAGCCATCGGGTGGGTCGTGTCATGCAAAATAAATCGTGCTTTCTTTATAGCAGTGATCTTACAGGCAGTCATAGTGCCAGAGCGGCGCGCGTTTGGGAACACTTGCAGCGTCATCCCACCCGAAGCCTACAGGATAGCGGCATTCCTTGCACCGCCATGCAGAGTAGCCGAAGCGGCTCTTGATGGTTGTTACCGTATGTATCACGGTTCTTACAGCCAGGTAATATAAAAACGGCGCGCCGTTCATGAAGAAAAGCGCGCCGGCTGACGGAAAGCCTCCGAGTCAGGCCTTGTTGTCGAGCGCTACCAGTTGTTCATCCGTCATCGGCCCCGTGCCGCTGTATTTATCGAGGAACAGGTAGATCACCGGCGTGATGAACAGCGTGATCACTTGCGAGAAGATCAGCCCGCCCACTACCGCCAGGCCCAGTGGCTGGCGCAGCTCGGCGCCGGCACCGAGGCCCAGCGCGATCGGCAAGGCGCCCATCAGCGCCGCCGCCGAGGTCATCATGATCGGGCGGAAGCGCAGGATGCAGGCCTGGCGGATCGCGTCAAACGGCGCCAGGCCTTCGTTGCGCTGCGCATGCAGGGCAAAGTCGATCATCATGATGGCGTTTTTCTTGACGATGCCGATCAGCATCAGGATACCGATAATCGCGATCATGGTCAGGTCCATGCCGAACAGGCGCAGGGTCAACAGCGCGCCGACCGCCGCCGATGGCAGGCCGGCCAGGATGGTCAGCGGGTGGATATAGCTTTCGTACAATACCCCCAGCAGCACATAGATGACGGCCAGCGCGGCGATGATCAGGATGATCTGGCTCGATTGCGAATCCTGGAACACGGCCGCATCGCCGCCATAGCGGGTGATGATGGAGGCCGGCAGGTTCATGTCCTTGCTCATCACGTCGATCTTGCCGGTGGCAATCCCCAGCGGCACATCTGGCGCCAGGTTGAAGGCAATGGTGACGGCCTGCAGCTGGCCCTGGTGGTTGACGGAAGTCGGGCCGATGGTGCGTTCGACGCGGGCAATGCTCGACAGTTTCACCAGTTCGCCCGTCTTGCTGCGCACCGACACGCGCGTGAGCGCATCGTCGTACTGGCGGTCCGGCGTGGCCGCTTCCAGGATCACATAGTAGCTGGCGGCCGAGGAATAGATGGTCGATACCTGGCGCTCGCCAAACGCGCTGTACAGCGCCGTGCGGATATCGGACATCTGCACGCCCAGCATATTGGCCTTGTCGCGGTCGATTTTCAGTGACGCCTGCAAGCCCTTGATCTGCGAGTCGCTGGTGACATCGCGGAAGGCCGGATCGGCGCGCATGCCGGCCAGGAATTTTTCGGCCCAGTCATTGAGGGCGTCGGGGCTGACGCTTTGCAGGGTGTATTGATAGCGGCTTTTACTTTGACGCCCGCCCAGCTGCAAGTTCTGCACGGGGCGGAAATACACGGCCATGCCGGGCACGGCGCTGGTCGCCCGGCGCAGGTTTTCCAGCACCACCGGCATTTTCGGCCGCTGGTCGCGCGGCTTCAGGACCATGAACATGCGGCCCGTATTGCCGCCGCCGACAAACGAGGTCACGTCCTGCACGCTGGGGTCGGCCTTGATCACGGCCGCCATGCGCGCCTGCAGGGCCTGCAAGGCTTCGGACGAGATATCTTCCGACGCTTCCGTATTGACCTGGATCTGGCCCAGGTCTTCTTCGGGGAAGAAACCCTTCGGTATGGTGGCATACAGCAGCACCGTCAGCGCGAACGTGCAGACGGCGATCAGCAGCACCACCGTGCGGTGCGCCAGCGCCTTGTCGAGCACATGCACATAGCCATTGCGCAGGCGCGTGAAACCGGCCTCGAAGTGGCGTCCGATAAAGGTTTTTTCCTGGGCGTGGTCATGCCCTTGCGCGCCGGCCGGCAGGAAGCGGCTGGCCAGCATCGGCACCAGCGTCAAGGATACGATGGCCGACACCAGGATCGACAGCGAGACCACCACGGCAAATTCATGGAACAGCAGGCCGATCACGCCCGGCATGAAGAAGATCGGAATGAACACGGCCACCAGCGAGACGGAAATCGAGATAATGGTAAAGCCCATCTCTTTCGCGCCTGTCAGCGCCGCCTGGATCGGCTTCTTGCCCATCTCGATATGGCGCACGATGTTTTCCAGCACCACGATGGCGTCATCGACCACCAGGCCGACAGCCAGCGTAATGCCCAGCAGCGAGATATTGTCCAGGCTGTAGCCGAGCCAGTACAGCAGAGCCAAGGCGCCCAGCAGCGAAATCGGCATGGTGACGGCGGGAATAAAGGTGGCGGCCGCGCGGTGCAGGAACAGGAAGATCACCAGCACCACCAGCACCACCGTCAAGGCCAGGGTCAGGTTGACGTCGTGGATCGCTTCGCGGATCGACAGCGAGCGGTCGTTGACCAGGCTGATCTGGATCGATTGGGGCAGCTGCTCCTTGAAACCCGGCAGCAGGCGGCGCACGCCATCGACCACCTGCACCGTGTTGGCGTCGGGCTGGCGCTGCACCATCAGGCTGATCGAGCGCTCGCCGTTGAAACTGCCGACCGCCTTGATCGACTGGAAGCTGTCCTCGACTTCGGCCACGTCCTTCAGGCGCACCGGCTGGCCATTGCGGCTGGCAACGATCAGCTCGGAAAAATCGGCCGCTTTCATCATCTGCGGATTGCCCTGGATGGTCAGGGTCTGGCTCGGACCATCGAGGATGCCCAGCGGCGAATTGGTGTTCGAGGTGCGCAGCGCCGTGGCCAGCTCGTCCATCGTCAGGTCGCGCGCATTCATCAGGTCGGCACGCGCCCGCACGCGCACGGCAAAGCGCTTCTGGCCGTTGACCACCACCTGCGCCACGCCCGGCAGGGTTGACAGGCTCGGCGCGATCAGGTTTTCCGCGTAGTCGTTCAGGTCCGACAGGTTCAGCGATGGCGAAGTCATCTGGATGAACAGCACCGGCGCGTCAGCCGGGTTGACCTTGCGGTAGGACGGCAGGTCCGTCATTTCGGTCGGCAACTGGCGCTGCGCGCGCAGCAGCGCCGCCTGCACGTCGACCGCCGCTTCATTGACGTTGATGCTGGAATCGAACTCCAGCGTCAGCGACGTATTGCCCAGCGTGCTGGTGGAGGTGATCAGGCTCAGGCCCGAAATCGTGGAAAACTGCTTTTCCAGCGGCAAGGCCACCGACGAGGCCATGGTCTCGGGACTGGCGCCGGCCAGGTCCGCGCTGACGTTGATGACGGGCGTGTTATAGCTCGGCAAGGCTGCCACGGGGATGTGCAGATAGGCCAGTACACCGGCCAGGATAATGCTGATGGACAACAGCACCACCATCACGGGGCGGCGAATGCTCAGTTCGGACAGGTTCATGCTGGCTTGTCCGACGGGGTGGCTGGCATGGCGGGCGCGGCGGCCGGCGCATCAGGGCGTTTTTCTGCCAGGCGCACCTTGCTGCCGGGCCGCAGGTTCTGCTTGCCATCGACAATCACCTGCTCATCGCCGTTGAGACCCGTCACCACGGCATTGAGGCCGAACGCATGCACGCGCGTGACCTTGTTGGCCTTGGCGGTATTGTCGGCCTGCATCGTATACACCAGCGTGCCGCTGGTGCTGGTGATGATGGCGTTTTGCGGAATCACCAGCGCATCCTTGAGCGTCCTGACGGTCAGCTGGGTGTTGATGTACTGGCCTGGCCACAGGTCAGTCTGCGTATTGCCGAAACGGGCCTTGACCTTGATCATGCCCGAGGTCGGATCGACCGCGTTGTCGATGAAGTTGAGCTTGCCGCTGACCTGTTTGCCGCCGGCATCTGCCAGCAGCGCCGTGACGGCCACCTCGCCCGCCTTTTGCGCCGACAGCAGGGACGACAAACTGCTTTCCGGCAAGGTGAACACCACGTCGATCGGATCGAGCTGGGTAATGCTGGTCAGCGACACGGTCGGCTGCACCAGGCTGCCCGGATACACGCCGATGGCGCCCACGCGTCCGCTCAAGGGCGCGCGCAACACGGTATAACTGGAATCGACCTGCGCCGCGCGCAAGGCGGCCTGGTCGGCGGCCAGCAAGGCGCGCGCCGCGTCGAGCTGGCTTTGCAGGGTATCGACGGCGCCCTGGGCGATGAAATTCTTGCTCAGCAAATCGTTGCTGCGCTTGAGCTGGCGCTCGAAATCCTGCACCGAGGCGCGGTCGCGCAGCACCTGCGCCTGGGCCTTGTCGACATTCGCGCTTTCGGTGCGCGCGTCGAGCGTGAACATCAGCTCGCCCTGCTTGACGTACTGGCCTTCCTTGATATGGACCTTGGCAATCGTGCTGGTGGTTTGCGGATGCAGTTCGACGCTGCTGATCGGCGTCACGCTGCCATTGGCCTGCAGCACGATGGGCACGTCCTGGCGCACGGGCTTGACCACGCTGACGCTGGTGGGCGCCTGGCCCCCGCTCTTGCCTGCCGCCCCCGCCCTGGCCTTGTCGGCAGGCTGATGATTGAAATACCAGATGCCGCCACCGATACACAGGGCGGCACCGACCAGGATTGCCAGGCTAGTTTTTTTCATTATTCGTCACGCTGTCTCGGCGCGGATTTGCAGGTTGAATTTAATTGCCTTAAGGCATTAAGGGCGATATTGTCTCATGAAAATGTCACGTAAAAACGCTCACTTTCCGGCGTAATATTGGGGCACCACCAGCGTCACTTCCAACCCGCCTTCCGCATGGTTGGACAACAAAACCGTGGCGCCGTGCTGCTCGGCGATATTGCGCGCGATCGTCAGGCCCAGGCCCGTGCCGCCCGATTCGCGCGAACGCGAGGTCTCGATGCGGTAGAACGGTTCGAACACCTTGGCCAGCTGGTCGGGAGCTATGCCGGGGCCGCCGTCGCGGATACGGATGCGCGCCGACCCCGTCAGCCGCTCGACCGTCACTTGCGCGTACTGGCCATATTTGACGGCGTTGTCGATCAGGTTGACCAGGCAGCGCCGCATGGCGATCGGCCGCCCCATCAGGGCCATGCCGGCATGGCCGTCCAGGGTCACGTTCTGGCCGGCGTCGGTGGCGTCCGACACCACGCTGTCGAGCAGCGAGTCGAGGTCGAGCGCCTGCATCGCTTCGGTGCTGTCCATCGAACGGGCCAGGTCCAGCCCTTCCTTGACCATGCTCTGCATGGCCGACAAATCCCCCACCAGGCGCTCGTACAGTTCCGAATCGGCCACTTTTTCCAGCCGCAGCCGCAATCGCGTGAGCGGCGTCTGCAGGTCATGCGTGATGGCGGCCAGCATCTGCGTGCGCTGGAAGATATGCTGGCGGATACGCGCCTGCATGGCGTTGAAAGCCGCGCTGGCCTGGCGGATTTCACTGGCGCCCGTCAGCGTCAACGGCGGATGGTTGATGTCGTTGCCCAGGTCCTTGGCCGCCTGCGCCAGCTGCTTCAGCGGCCGCATGGTCATGCGGGTGACGAGGAACGCGATGATGGCGATGCTGATCAGGAAAGGCAGCAGCGTCATCCAGTCGTTGTGTTCGTTGAATGGCGGCTGCTGGCGCGGCGGCAACACCAGCAGGCGCAGCATGTGGCCGTCCTGCATGCGCACGTCCAGGCTTTCGCAGGTGCCGCCCCACGGCTTGGGCGCAAACAGGCCGGGCGACGTGCGCGGCTTGACGCAGGCCTCGGGCAACTGCGCCAGCGCGGTCACCTTGAACGCCTCGCCCAGCTTGGCCTGCAGCGCGCTGGAAAACTCGGTCGGCGCACCGGCCCTGTGCTCGGCATCGGGGCGCAATTCGAGCCGCACGCTGCCCTTGTTGGCCACCTTCAAATAGGCCGCGCGCGAGGCCAGCGGCACCATGTCGGTCGACATCACCAGCTGCTCGGCCCGTTCGACGGCGTGATAGTCGCGGTACTGCTCGATGGCGCGCTGGCGTTCGCCCACGGCCAGCCACTGCGTCAGCGCGGCCGAGGCCACCACGCCCAGCAACAGGAACATGAAGACGCGCCCGGTCATCGAGCCGAGAAAGGCCTTCACGCGTGCGGCTCCACATTGACCTGGCCGGCCAGCACATAGCCGCCGTTGCGCACGGTCTTGATGATCTGAGGCAGGCGCGCGTCTTCGCCGAGTTTCTGGCGCAGGCGGCTGATCTGGATGTCGATCGAGCGGTCGAACGGATCGGCGTCGCGCCCCTGCGTCAGGTTCAGCAGCTGGTCGCGGTTGAGCACGCGGTTCGGATGCTCGAGGAACACGCGCAGCAAACGGAACTCGGCGCCCGACAGCATGATCACCACGCCGGTCGGATTGAGCAGGTGGCGCGCCGTCAGGTCCAGCGTCCAGCCGGAAAAACGGATCTGCTGGGCCTTGTCGGACGGCGCATTCGACGGCATCGCATGGCTGCGGCGCAGCACGCTGCGGATGCGCGCCAGCAGCTCGCGCGGCTCGAACGGTTTCGGCAGGTAATCGTCGGCGCCCATCTCCAGGCCCAGGATGCGGTCCAGCGGTTCGTTGCGGGCCGTCAGCATGATCACCGGCACGGTCGACTGTGCGCGCAGCTTGCGGCACAGGGTCAGGCCGTCGTCGCCGGGCAGGTTCAGGTCCAGCACGATCAGGTCGGGCCGGGTTTCGTCGAGCACCTTCCACATGGCCGTGCCATCGGCCGCGCCGAGCGTGCGGTAGGCATTGGTTTCCAGGTAATCCGCCAGCAGGCTGCGGATATCGCGGTCGTCGTCGACGATGAGTATTGTAGAAGTGGGTTCCATGACTGAATTATCCCCACTTCAGAGGGGTGTGCACAGCGTATTTGTATCGTCTTGTATATAGACCATGTGACGAAACATACGGATACAAACTGTCGGACAGCGGACACTTCGGAGAAACATGGCGCGCCCACACTGGATTCATGTGCACAGACATGTACATGTCCTCATCACTCATAAAGGAATCCAGATGAACACCTCATTTCACACCGTACGCAAACACCTGATCGTCGCCATGAGCGTACTCGGCATGGGTGCCGCCTCGCTGACCGTCCACGCCCAGCAAGCCGCCGCCAGCGCCCCGGCAGCGAGCACACCCGCCAACGCCAGGGTGGTGCCGGAAGGTCACCGCGGCGGCCCGCGTGGTGAACACCGCGGCGAGCGCGGCAATCATGGCGAACGCATGGCGAAATACCAGGCCCGCCTGCACGACAAGCTGAAGCTGACGGCCGCCCAGGAACCGGCCTGGACCGCTTTCAAGGCCGCCAATGCGCCGAAAAAGCCGAATGGCGACTGGAAGGCCAAGCGCGAGGCATTTGCCCGGCTGTCGGCGCCAGAGCGCATGGAGCAGTGGATCGCCATGTCGAAGGAACGCATCGCCGGCCAGGAAAGCCGCCTGGCATCGCTGAAGACGTTTTATGCGGTGCTGACGCCGGAGCAGAAGAAAGTGTTTGATGACAGCGTGCCGGGTGGCAAGCATGGTGGGATGCGCGGCCATCATGGCCACCGTGGCGGCCCGGACCACAAGCCGGCATAGGTCGGATTAGCGCGCAAGCGCGTAATCCGACAACCGCCGGTGCCAACAATGGTGTCGGATTACGGCCTGCGGCCTGATCCGACCTGCTTGTCCAGCTTGGAGAGCGACGCCAAAAACGTCTCCGCATTCTGGAACCCGATCACGCGCGAATGGGGGATCTCCCGGCCCTGCGGGTCGAACATGATGATGCCCGGCGGGCCGAACAGCTGGAAGCGTTTCAGCATGGCCTTGTCGTCCGCGTCATTGGCCGTGACATCGACCTGCAGCAGCACCGACATGCCCATCTTGTCGCGCACGGCAGGCGCGACGAACGTCAGCTTTTCCATTTCCTTGCACGACACGCACCAGTCGGCATAAAAATCGAGCAGCGCCGTCTTGCCGTTCAATTGCGCCAGCGCCGCGTCCAGCTGCGCCACGGTTTTCACGCGCACGAAGGGCTGTGCGTGAACCTGTCCGCCCCCGAGATGCGCCAAGGGTGCCAGCGGATCGCGGCCACCGCTGGCCACGCCCACCAGCTGCACCACGCCCAGCACGGCAAATACCAGGCCGAAGGCTTTCGCGATCCAGGCGTTTTTCGACGAACTTTTGCCCACCAGCAAATACATGCCGTAGCCGACGAACAGCGCCGTCCAGCCCAGCATCTGCAGCGCGCCCGGCAGCACCGGCGACACCAGCCACCAGGCCACGCCCAGCAGCAGGACGCCAAAGAAACGTTTCACGGCATCCATCCAGGCGCCGGCGCGCGGCAGCAAGGCGCCGGCCGAGACGCCGACCAGGATCAGCGGCACGCTCATGCCGACCGCCATCGCGAACAGCGCGCTGCCGCCGATGACCACATCGCGCGTCTGGCTGATGTACAGCAAGGCGCCGGCCAGCGGAGCGGCCACGCATGGCCCCACGATCAGGGCCGAAATCGCGCCCATCACGAACACGCCGGCCAGGCGGCCCGACGATTGCTGGTTCGACACGGACGTCAGCTTGCCCTGCAAGAAGGCCGGTACCTGCAGTTCATAAAAACCGAACATCGACAGCGACAGGCCCGCCATCAGCAGCGCAAAAAAACCCAGCACCCACGGGTTCTGCAGCTTGGCCGCCAGGCCTTCGCCGGCCAGGCCCGCCGCCACGCCCAGCGCCGTGTAGACAATCGCCATGCCCAGCGCATACGTCAGCGACAGCAGCAGGCCGCGCGAACGGCTGACCTTGCCGCCGTCGCCGACGATAATCGACGACAGGATCGGCACCATCGGCAGCACGCACGGGGTAAATGCCAGGCCCAGGCCCAGCAGCATGAACAGCGGCACGATCACCAGCAGCTTGCCGCCTTTCAGCGCCGATTCGATGCTGCCCATTTCCGTTGCCACGGGCGCCGCAGCGGTACTGGCCACCGGCGCGGCCGGAACGGCCACGGGATCGGGCGTACTGGTGATATCGGCCTGCGGAATGCTCATCACCGACACGCCCGGCGAGGCCTGCGCCTGCGGGCCGTTAATGGCCTTGGTATCCACGGCGGGCATGTCGACGGCGGGCGCGGACGGCAGCGCGAACTTCGAGGCGACGGCACCGGGCGCCATGCTCTGGCCGCCTGCGCCGACCAGCCTGATGGTGGCGTCCTGCGGCGCATAGCACAGGCCCTTGTCGGAACAGCCCTGGCCGGTCGACTTGAGCGTGAAGGCGCCGGCGGCCTGCACGGGGATCGTGATGGTCAGCGTATGGCGGAAGGTCTCGACGTTCTTCTGGAACGTTTCATCGAACTTGACCTTGCCTTTCGGGAAAACGGGCGTGCCCAAGGTGGCGCCGCTGGCCTCGAACTTGAAGCGCTCGTGGTACATATAGTAGCCATCGGCGATCACGTAGGTCACGGCAATGGTGGCCGGGTCCTGCATGCGCGCGGAAAACTTGAATGCCAGTTCGGGATCGAGGAATTCATCGTCGGCGCGCGCGTGGCTGGCGCCAAACACGGCGATCAGCAGCAGCAGGCATGCAGCAAACCAGTGGGACAAGGAGTAACGCGAGGGCAAGCGCGCAGCGGCGCTGTAGGAAAAACGAGACATGAACTACCTTTTTGACCATTCGACTGGGAGTCGCGCGGGGCATCGGGGCCGGCGCGAAAGAAGAATAGTACACCGCAGCAAGGATAGCTGCAGCAGAAAGCAAAAAAGCCAGGCTAGGCCTGGCTTTTTCAGATGCAGCAGCCGGGATTACTCGCCAGCGACTTCAACTGCTTCGGTCGTATCTGGACGATCCATCAGTTCAACGAATGCCATAGGAGCATTGTCGCCGACGCGGAAGCCCATTTTCAGGATACGCACGTAACCACCGTTACGGTTGGCAAAACGTGGGCCCAGTTCGGCGAACAGCTTGACGACCATTTCACGGTCGCGCAGGCGGTTGAAGGCCAGACGCTTGTTTGCCAGGGAATCGGTTTTGCCCAGGGTCAGAATTGGCTCGACAACGCGGCGCAGTTCTTTTGCTTTTGGCAGGGTGGTTTTGATCGCTTCGTGACGCAGCAGCGATACTGTCATGTTGCGCAGCATAGCCAGACGGTGGGACGAGGTACGATTCAGTTTACGGAGGCCGTGACCGTGACGCATGGTAAATCCTTTCGGTAGTGAGTTTAAATCCAGCTCTTCGATCGATGCTGCCTGAGGCGTCATCGCGGGCCGGTTTGGTACTTCAAAAATAAAAGCCTGGGACACCTGTCCCAGGCAGTTTGCTACAACTTCAAATTACTTTTCCAGGCCGGCAGGCGGCCAGTTTTCCAGCTTCATGCCCAAGGTCAGGCCGCGCGATGCCAGCACTTCCTTGATTTCGTTGAGCGATTTGCGGCCCAGGTTAGGCGTTTTCAGCAGCTCGTTTTCCGAACGCTGGATCAGGTCGCCGATGTAGTAGATGTTTTCCGCTTTCAGGCAGTTCGCCGAACGCACGGTCAACTCCAGGTCATCGACTGGACGCAACAGGATAGGATCGACCAGCGGAGCGCGCGATGGTGCTTCTGCGGCGGCTTCCGTGCCTTCCAGGGCAGCGAACACATTCAACTGGTCCACCAGGACGCGGGCCGACTGGCGGATCGCTTCTTCCGGCGAGATCACGCCGTTGGTTTCGATGTTGATGATCAGCTTGTCCAGGTCGGTACGCTGTTCGACGCGAGCCGATTCAACGAAGTACGACACGCGGCGCACTGGCGAGAACGACGCGTCCAGGATGATGCGGCCGATGGTCTTGTTGGTGTCTTCCGACAGGCGACGCACGTTGCCAGGAACGTAGCCGCGGCCTTTTTCAACCTTGATCTGCATGTCCAGCTTGCCACCGGCGGTCAGGTGGGCGATCACGTGGTCAGGGTTGATCAGTTCGACGTCATGCGGCAGGTCGATGTCGGAGGCCAGGATCGCGCCTTCGCCTTCTTTTTTCAGGGTCAGGGTTACCGAATCGCGGTTGTGGACTTTGAAAACCACACCCTTCAGGTTCAGCAACAGATCGACGACGTCTTCCTGCACGCCATCGAGGGAGGAATATTCGTGGACGACGCCGGCGATCGTCACTTCGGTCGGCGCGTAGCCCACCATCGACGACAGCAGAACGCGGCGCAACGCGTTACCCAATGTGTGGCCATAGCCGCGCTCGAACGGTTCCATCACGACCTTGGCGTGACCTGCACCGAGAGCTTCAACATCGATAATACGTGGCTTCAACAAACTGTTTTGCATGAAATGTCCTTTTCAATACCCTCGGCTCATTACACCGATAAGGCTGATGGCATATTGGTAAAACGCCCACTCAAATTGAGTGGGCGGTGGTGGTGCTAACTACAATTAACGCGAGTACAGCTCGACGATCAGCGATTCGTTGACGTCGTTGGCGATTTCGTTACGCTCTGGCAGGGACTTGAAGGTACCTTCCATTTTCTTGGCATCAACCGAAACCCAGCTAGGCATACCAACTTGTTCGGCCAGCGACAGTGCTTCAACGATACGCACTTGCTTTTTCGATTTTTCACGAACAGCGATGATGTCGCCGACTTTGACCGAGTACGAAGCGATGTTCACAACGATACCGTTCACGGTGAACGCTTTGTGGCTGACCAGTTGACGCGCTTCAGCGCGGGTCGAGCCAAAGCCCATGCGGTAGCAAACGTTGTCCAGACGCGTTTCCAGCAACTTCAACAGCGTTTCGCCGGTGTTGCCTTTACGACGGTCTGCTTCAGCGAAGTAGCGGCGGAATTGACGTTCCAGCACGCCGTACATGCGTTTGACTTTTTGCTTTTCGCGCAGTTGGTTACCGTAGTCCGAGGTGCGGGCGCCGGATTTGACACCGTGCTGGCCTGGCTTGACGTCCAGTTTGCACTTGCTGTCCAGCGAGCGGCGTGCGCTCTTCAGGAACAGGTCTGTACCTTCACGGCGGGAGAGTTTTGCTTTAGGTCCGATATAACGTGCCACGATACTTCCTTTTTTTAAATGATAACGCCCCAGCCACATGCATGATCAAACACACTGATGCGGTTAGGCGCTAGTCTGATTCACTTGCGATCAGACGGTGGCTGAAAACGAAAAACCCGTCAAATACAATTTGACAGGCAAGAACAGCCGGGCAGTATAACCGTTTCCGGCTCCCTGCTCCAGCGTTTTCACACAACTGTACTCAATACAACAGACGAGAGAGCAGCTGGCGCCGTAGCGCCTACTGCAATACTGTCTTAGATACGACGACGTTTCGGTGGACGGCAACCGTTGTGCGGTACCGGCGTCACGTCCTGGATCTCGGTGATCTTGATGCCCAGGTTGTTCAGCGCGCGAACGGCGGATTCACGACCAGGACCTGGGCCCTTGATACGTACTTCCAGGTTCTTTACGCCACACTCAACTGCCACTTTACCAGCGGCTTCCGCGGCGACCTGCGCTGCGAATGGGGTCGATTTACGCGAACCCTTGAAGCCTGCACCGCCGGAGGTAGCCCACGACAAGGCATTGCCTTGACGATCGGTGATGGTAATGATGGTGTTATTGAACGATGCGTGGACATGTGCGATGCCTTCAGCGACGTTCTTTTTAACTTTTTTACGCACGCGTGCTGATGCGGCGTTATTTTGCGACTTGGCCATAATTATTCCCTAGCGGATTATTTTTTCAGCGATTGAGCGGCTTTACGCGGTCCCTTGCGGGTACGTGCGTTCGTACGCGTACGCTGGCCACGGCAAGGCAGACCCTTGCGATGACGCATGCCGCGGTAGCAACCCAGATCCATCAAACGCTTGATGTTCATGGACAGTTCACGACGCAGATCGCCTTCGACGATGAATTTACCTACTTCATCGCGCAGTTTTTCCAGTTCGCTGTCATCCAGATCTTTGATCTTTTTGTTGGTTGCTACACCGGTCGATGCACAGATTTTCTCTGCGCGTGGACGGCCAACACCGTAGATGGCTGTCAGGCCGATAACGGTATGCTGATGATTTGGGATATTAACCCCTGCAATACGTGCCATTTGTTATTCCTCGATTAACCTTGACGCTGCTTGTGACGTGGTTCCACGCAGATTACGCGGACTACGCCTTTGCGCTTGATGATCTTGCAGTTGCGGCAGATCCGCTTGACTGATGCGAGAACTTTCATTTTTGGGCTCTTTCTTTCGCTTCTTTGGTTTGATTCAGTGTGTTACTTGGTACGGAACACAATGCGGGCTCGGCTCAGGTCGTACGGCGTCAACTCCACCGTCACCTTGTCTCCAGGGAGAATGCGAATATAGTTCATCCGCATTTTACCTGAAATATGCCCGAGCACCACGTGTCCGTTCTCCAGCTTCACTCGAAATGTTGCATTTGGGAGATTCTCAAGAATCTCGCCCTGCATCTGTATGACGTCGTCTTTTGCCATTCGGTATGTTTACCGCGCTTAACGCGTCGGAATTCCGCCCTTGAAATTTGCTTTGCGCAGCAGTGAATCATATTGCTGCGACATCACGTAGTTCTGTACTTGCGCCATGAAATCCATGGTGACAAC
The DNA here is from genome assembly GCF_031995485.1 of Janthinobacterium sp. NCBI lineage: Bacteria > Pseudomonadati > Pseudomonadota > Betaproteobacteria > Burkholderiales > Oxalobacteraceae > Janthinobacterium > Janthinobacterium sp. Next base: position 203,609 of record NZ_DAMAGB010000001.1, on the reverse strand, counting down.
TACAATAATCAATAAAGAAGTACCGCCGAAATAGAATGGTACCTTCCACTGGGCCTGCATAAATTCCGGCAATAAACACACCAGGGTGATGTAGACTGCGCCGGCAAGTGTCAAGCGTGTCAGGATCTTGTCGATATAACGGGCTGTCTGTTCGCCTGGACGGATCCCGGGAATGAACGCACCGCTCTTCTTCAAGTTATCCGCTGTTTCCTTGCTGTTAAACACCAGCGCGGTATAGAAGAAACAGAAAAACACGATCGCCACTGCGTACAACAGCGCATGGATAGGCTCACCAGGCCCCATCGATGCTGCCAAATCTTTCAAGAACCGCACCGCAGGGTTAGCGTTGTCGGCGCCCTTTGAAAACCAGTCCACGATAGTGGCCGGAAACAAGATGATCGAAGAAGCAAAGATCGGCGGGATCACGCCGGCCATGTTCAGCTTCAACGGCAAATGGCTGGTTTGACCGCCATAAATCTTGTTGCCTACCTGGCGCTTCGCGTAATTGACCAATATTTTGCGCTGACCGCGTTCGACAAACACCACGAAGAACGTGACCAGGGCTACCAGCAGCACGATAAAGATCGCGCCCAAGCTGCCGATCGAACCATTCGATACCAGGCTGAACAAACCACCCAGTGCGGAAGGCAGACCTGCTGCAATACCGGCAAAAATGATGATCGAGATGCCGTTACCCAAGCCACGCTCGGTAATCTGCTCACCCAACCACATCAAAAACATTGTTCCGGTCAACAAAGTGACGACCGTCACGAAGCGGAATGCAAGACCAGGTTCCAACACCAGACCAGCTTGCGACTCCAGTGCGACTGCAATACCCAACGCCTGAAACAGCGCCAGTGCAACCGTGAAATACCGGGTGTACTGGGTGATCTTGCGACGGCCTGCTTCGCCTTCTTTTTTCAACGCTTCCATCTGCGGTGACACGATCGACAGCAGTTGCATGATGATCGAGGCCGAGATATAAGGCATGATACCCAGCGCAAACACTGTAAAACGAGACAAGGCACCGCCCGAGAACATGTTGAACATGCCCAGGACGCCGCCTTCGTGCTCCTTGAACAGCGAGGCTAATTGTGTCGGGTCAATCCCGGGAACCGGGACGTGAGCACCGATACGATAAACCACCAATGCGCCAAGCAAAAACCAGAGCCGTCCCCAGGGGAAACCGGCCGCTGCACTTTTAGCAAGTTGTGGATTAGTCGCCAATTTTCGCTCCGATCAAGCTGTTAGCGGTCAACTCAGGCTACCGAGCCGCCGGCTGCTTCGATGGCGGCTTTCGCGCCAGCGGACACTTTCAAGCCCTTCAAATTCACCGCTTTGGTGATTTCGCCGGACAAGATCACGCGCACGTCACGGGCCAACACGCCCAGAACGCCAGCTTGCTTCAAGACCAGAATGTCGACATCGCCAACAGCCAGGTTGTTCAGATCGGACAGGCGCACTTCAGCTTTGAAGGTTGCGTGCATCGATTTGAAACCGCGCTTAGGCAGACGGCGTTGCAGAGGCATCTGACCGCCTTCGAAACCAACTTTATGAAAGCCGCCCGAACGCGATTTCTGACCCTTGTGACCACGACCCGAGGTTTTACCCAGGCCGGAGCCGATACCGCGACCGACGCGACGCTTGTAGTGCTTGGCGCCTTCGGCTGGTGCAATAGTATTCAATTCCATGATTTGCTCCGTTCGTGTAAGCCCGAAGGCTTACCCGACAACTTTAACGAGATACGATACTTTATTGATCATGCCGCGTACGGATGGGGTGTCTTGCAGTTCGGAAACCGAATTTACACGACGCAGACCCAGACCGCGCACGGTAGCGCGATGCGATTCGCGCGTACCGATCAAGCCCTTGACCAATTGCACTTTGACTGTGTTTGTCATTTTGTCCACCTTAAGCCAGAATGTCTTCAACCGACTTGCCGCGTTTGGCAGCGATATCGGATGCAGTGCTCATTTTCGACAGGCCGTCCAGCGTAGCGCGTACCAGGTTGTAAGGGTTGTTCGAACCGGTGGATTTCGCCACCACGTCCGTCACGCCCATTACTTCGAAGATAGCGCGCATTGCGCCACCAGCGATCACGCCGGTACCAGGCTTGGCCGGGTTCATCAGGACCTTGGAGGCGCCATGACGACCAACAACCGTGTGATGCAGAGTACCGTTTTTGAGTGGCACTTTGATCAGGTTGCGACGGGCTTCTTCCATTGCCTTCTGCACGCCCACTGGCACTTCTTTCGATTTGCCCTTGCCCATGCCGACGCGGCCATCGCCATCACCAACTACGGTCAGCGCGGCGAAACCCATGATACGACCACCCTTGACCACTTTGGTCACGCGGTTGATCGCGATCATTTTTTCGCGCATGCCATCATCCGGCTTGTCGCTTTGCATTTTTGCTTGCATTTTTGCCATGATTGATCCTTAGAACTTCAGACCGGCTTCGCGTGCGGCTTCTGCCAACGCTTTCACACGGCCGTGGTAACGGAAACCGGAGCGGTCAAACGCAACTTCGGTAATCCCTGCTTTCAACGCTTTTTCAGCGACGCGCTTGCCGATCAAGGCTGCAGCAGCGGCATTGCCGCCTTTGCCGGATTGGCCTGCCAGTTCAGCGCGAACTTCCGCTTCAGCCGTCGAGGCCGAAACCAGGACTTTAGCGTCCGGGCTGATCAGGTTGGCGTAAATGTGCAGGTTGGTGCGATGCACCGACAAGCGATTTACTTTCAATTCCGCAATCTTGATGCGGGTTTGGCGTCCGCGGCGAAGCCGTGATTCTTTCTTATCCATCGTCAGCCCCTAATTACTTCTTCTTGGTTTCTTTAAGCTTGACCACTTCGTCCGCATAGCGAACGCCCTTGCCTTTATAAGGCTCAGGGGAGCGGTAAGCACGAACTTCAGCGGCTACCTGGCCAACCTGTTGACGGTCGATACCCTTGATCAGGATCTCGGTCGGGGTTGGTGTTGCGCAGGTAACGCCGGCTGGCATGTCATGCACTACAGGGTGCGAGAAACCCAGGGACAGATTCAGCTTGTCGCCTTGAGCTTGCGCCTTGTAACCCACGCCAACCAGGTTCAGCTTTTTCTCGAAACCCTTGGTGACGCCGACGACCATGTTGTTGACCAGTGCGCGCAGCGTGCCGGACATGGCATTGGCTTCGCGGCTGTCGTTCGCCACGTCGAAACTCAGGGTTCCGTCATTGTTTTCCACTTTGACCTGGCCGGTGAGGACCTGGGAAAGTACGCCCAGCGGGCCTTTTACGGTGATCGCTTGTGCGGAGATGGCGACTTCGGCGCCAGCTGGCACTACGATAGGCATTTTAGCTACTCGAGACATGTGTAACTCCTTAAGCCACGTAGCAAATAACTTCGCCGCCGACACCGGTAGCGCGTGCTTTGCGGTCAGTCATGACGCCTTGCGGAGTCGACACGATCGCCACACCCAAGCCATTCATCACTACAGGGATGTCATCTTTGCCTTTGTAGACGCGCAGGCCCGGACGGGACACGCGCTCGAGGCGCTCGATGACGGGACGGCCAACATAATACTTCAAACCGATCTTCAGTTCCGCCTTGCCACCAGCTTCGGCAACAGCGAAATCTTCAATGTAACCCTCGTCCTTCAGGACGTTGGCAATCGCAATTTTGACTTTCGACGATGGCATGGCCACTGTCGTTTTTTGCACGCCCTGGGCGTTACGAATGCGGGTCAGCATATCGGCGATAGGATCGCTCATACTCATTGCATATTCTCCTATTACCAGCTTGCTTTAGTCATACCCGGAATTTCACCACGCATGGCGAATTCACGGAGCTTGATACGACCCAGACCGAATTTACGGAATGTGCCGCGCGGACGACCAGTGATGGCGCAACGGTTGCGTTGACGCGTCGGGTTCGAGTTACGTGGCAGCGCCTGCAGTTTCAGGCGAGCTTCGTAGCGCTCTTCTTCCGATTTCGATTGGTCATCGACGATGGCCTTGAGAGCTTCGCGCTTAGGGGCGAATTTCGCCACCAGGTCAGCACGCTTGATCTCACGATTAATCAGTGACAGTTTGGCCATGATCAGTTCCTGAAAGGGAATTTAAAGGCGGCGAGCAAAGCTTTGGCTTCGTCATCGGTCTTAGCAGTTGTCGTGATGCTGATATTCATACCGCGCAACGCGTCAATCTTGTCGTATTCGATTTCAGGGAAAATGATCTGTTCCTTGACACCGATGTTGTAGTTGCCACGACCGTCGAATGCACGACCGTTCACACCACGGAAATCGCGTACGCGCGGCAGAGCCACGGTAATGAAGCGATCCAGGAACTCGTACATGCGAGCGCCGCGCAGGGTGACCATCGTACCGATCGGGTAACCTTCACGGATTTTGAAGCCTGCGATCGCTTTGCGGGACTTGGTGGTCACTGGCTTCTGGCCGGCGATCTTGGTCAAGTCGGCAACTGCGTGCTCGAGAACTTTTTTATCCGCGATAGCCTCACCAACACCCATGTTCAGGGTGATCTTGGTCAGGCGTGGAACTTCCATCACCGACTTGTAACCAAACTTGCTGGTCAGGTCGGCAACGACTTTTTCTTTATAGAATTCTTGGAGACGTGCCATGATTTCTTAAGCCTTCACTACTTCGCCGGAGGATTTAAAGACGCGGACTTTTTTACCGTCCACTTCTTTGAAACCCACGCGATCTGCCTTGCCAGTCGCTGCATTGAACAATGCAACGTTGGACACGTGAATTGGCATGGTCTTATCGACGATACCACCAGTTACGCCAGTCATCGGGTTTGGCTTGGTCGCTTTTTTAGCGACGTTGATGCCATCAACCACGATATGTTCAGCATCGATACGCTGCTGCACCACACCACGTTTGCCCTTGTCTTTCCCGGTCAGAACGATGACTTCGTCGTTTTTACGAATCTTATCCATTACGACTCCTTACAGGACTTCCGGTGCCAGGGACACGATTTTCATGAACTTCTCAGTACGCAGTTCGCGTGTGACAGGTCCAAAAATACGGGTACCGATCGGTTCCAGCTTGGCGTTCAACAGAACGGCGGCGTTGCCGTCGAACTTCACCAGGGAACCGTCTTGGCGGCGAACACCTTTAGCGGTGCGCACAACCACGGCGTTATAAATTTCACCTTTTTTGACACGGCCACGTGGCGCAGCAACCTTGACGGTTACTTTGATCACATCGCCAATGCCAGCATAACGGCGCTTGGAGCCACCCAATACCTTGATGCACATAACTTCCTTGGCACCGGTATTGTCAGCCACTTCGAGCCGGCTTTCAGTTTGAATCATAGTATTCTCTTTCCCAACTTAAGCCGAAGAATCCACACAATGTAGACCCGCGGTCAGTCTTGGTCCCGCCAGAGCCGCCCTGCTGGGCTTCACTGTTTGGGTGCATGACCTTCATACATCAACTGACCGCGGAGCTATGTCTGTGGCCAGACACTTTGCGGCGTTACATGAACGAAGCCCGCAAGTATTACATACAATTTGCGGGCCTGCAAGTACTAATTAAAAGCCACCGCCGAAACGGTGGTTTTTATTTAAACGATGGGTGCGGCTTGAACCACACGTGTCACCGTCCATGCCTTCGTTTTGGAGATCGGACGACCTTCCTGGATCTCTACCGTGTCACCGGCTTTGACCTGGTTGGTCTCGTCATGCGCGTGATACTTGTTCGAACGCATGATGATCTTGCCATACAAAGGATGTTTTACGTGGCGCTCGATCAGAACGGTAACGGTCTTGTCCATCTTGTCGGATACCACTTTACCGATCAGCGTGCGCTTGAGCGACTGTTTCACTGGTTCGTTCATTTGGCTTCCTTCAGATTCATTACCGTCTTCACACGCGCGATATCGCGGCGTACCTTCTTGAGCTGCGAAGTGTTGCTCAGCTGTTGCGTAGCGATTTGCATACGCAGGCCGAACTGTGCCTTCAACAAGTCATTCAGCTCTTTTTGCAGAGCTGGCTGGTCTTTGCCGCGGAGTTCAGTTGCTTTCATATCCAACTCCAATTATTGGCCAACTTGGCGGATGACAAACGTCGTCGCCAGTGGCAGTTTAGCGGCGGCAAGACGGAAAGCTTCCCGTGCCAGCGCTTCATCAACGCCATCCATTTCGTACAGTACTTTACCTGGCTGAATTTCAGCGACGTAGTACTCAGGATTACCTTTACCGTTACCCATACGGACTTCAGCCGGTTTGTTCGAAATCGGTTTGTCCGGGAAAATACGGATCCAGATACGGCCACCGCGCTTGATGTGACGCGTCATTGCACGACGCGCCGCTTCAATTTGACGCGCAGTGATACGACCGCGCGCAACGGCTTTCAGACCGAATTCGCCAAACGACACGGCGGTGCCGCGGCTGTGCGAAATACCGGTGTTACGGCCTTTCTGCTCTTTACGATACTTTCTGCGTGCTGGTTGCAGCATGATTATTCTCCTGCTTTCTCAGCGGGTGCTGCTGCGGCGGCCGGTTTAGCGGCGGTACGCACACGTGCACCTGGTGCTGTGGATGGTTTCGCACCGGCACCGGCTGGACGCGGGCGGCCAGCTGGCTTGCCATCGTCACGGCGTGGACCGCGGCTCTTCTTCTCGTCAGCTGGGGTATCGATGACTGGTGCATCGCCGTTAGGCGCGCGGTCACCTTTGTATACCCACACCTTGACGCCGATAATGCCGTACGTGGTCGATGCTTCGCTGGTACCGTAGTCGATATCGGCGCGCAGGGTATGCAGAGGCACGCGGCCTTCGCGGTACCACTCTTTACGTGCGATTTCGATACCGTTCAGACGGCCGGACGACATGATCTTGATACCGAGTGCACCCAGGCGCATTGCATTTTGCATTGCACGCTTCATGGCGCGGCGGAACATGATCCGTTTTTCCAGCTGCTGCGAGATCGAATCGGCGATCAGTTGCGAATCGATTTCCGGCTTGCGGATTTCTTCGATGTTCACGTGAACAGGCACGCCCATGATCTTGGTCAGCGCCGACTTCAGTACTTCGATGTCTTCGCCTTTTTTACCAATGACCACGCCTGGACGCGAGCTGTAGATCGTGAAGCGCGCGTTCTTGGCAGGACGCTCGATAACGATGCGGCCAACCGAAGCGTTCTTCAGTTTCTTTTTCAGGTAAGCACGTGCTTTCAAGTCTTCGTTCAGCATGGCAGCGAAATTGCCGTTGCCTGCATACCAGCGCGAAGCCCAGTTACGGGTGACCGCCAGACGGAAACCGGTTGGATGAATTTTCTGACCCATCGTGGCTCCTTAGTTACCGACAGTCACGTAAACGTGACAGGATTGTTTCGAAATACGGTCGCCACGGCCTTTTGCACGCGCGGTGAAGCGCTTCAGGACCGGGCCCTTTTCGACGTAGATCGTTTTCACGAACAGTTCGTCGATGTCCGCGCCGTCATTGTGTTCCGCATTGGCGATTGCCGATTCCAGAACACGCTTGATGATCGCAGCACCTTTTTTCGGGCTGAATTGCAAGATGTTGAGTGCAGCGTCAACTTTCTTGCCACGGATCAGGTCAGCAACCAGGCGACCTTTTTGGTCGGACAGGCGCACACCTTTGAGGATAGCTTTGGTTTCCATTATTTCTTAGCCTTTTTGTCAGCTGCATGGCCCTTGAACGTACGGGTCAGTGCGAATTCGCCGAGCTTGTGACCAACCATGTTTTCGGAAACATAAACCGGCACGTGCAGCTTGCCGTTATGAACCGCGATCGTCAGGCCGATAAAGTCAGGCATGATTGTCGAACGACGCGACCAGGTTTTGATTGGCTTTTTGTCTTTGGCAGCTTGCGCGGCTTCAACTTTTTTCACCAGGTGGGCGTCACAGAACGGCCCTTTTTTCAATGAACGTGTCATGTGCTACCCCTTATTTCTTGCCGCGGCGCGAGACGATCATGGAAGTAGTACGCTTGTTGCTGCGTGTCTTCTTACCTTTAGTCTGTTGGCCCCAAGGCGAAACTGGATGACGACCAGCTGCTGTTTTACCTTCACCACCACCGTGCGGGTGATCGACCGGGTTCATGACCACACCGCGAACGGTAGGACGAACACCGCGCCAGCGCATCGCACCAGCTTTACCGATTTTACGCAGGCTGTGTTCGGCATTGCCGACTTCACCCACGGTTGCACGGCACTCGATGTGCACGCGACGGACTTCACCCGAGCGCAGGCGCACTTGAGCGTAGGTACCTTCACGGGCCATCAGCACGACGCCGGCGCCGGCGGTACGGGCCATCTGGGCACCTTTACCTGGCAGCATTTCGACGCAATGCATCACGGTACCGACTGGGATGTTACGGATTGGCAAGCAGTTACCCGATTTGATCGGTGCTTCCGAACCGTTCATCACGCTGTCGCCAACGGACATGCCTTTGGTTGCGATGATGTAGTGACGTTCGCCGTCGGCGTAGCACAGCAGAGCGATATTCGCGGTGCGGTTTGGATCGTATTCGATACGTTCCACTTTCGCTGGAATACCATCTTTGGTGCGCTTGAAGTCGATCAGGCGATAGTGTTGCTTGTGACCACCACCGATATGACGGGTGGTGATGTGACCGTTGTTGTTACGACCAGCGGTCTTGGATTTCTTTTCAACCAGGGCAGCGAACGGACGACCTTTGTACAGGTCCGGGTTCACCACCTTTACCATGCCGCGACGGCCTGGCGAGGTTGGTTTCATCTTAACGAGTGCCATTATGCAGCCTCCTCGGAGAAGTTGATTTCCTGGCCAGGTTTCAGGCACACGAAAGCACGCTTGGTATGGTTACGACGGCCGTTGAACTTGCCGGTGCGCTTCTGCTTGCCTTCGCGGTTTGCAGTTTGCACGGACAGGACTTCGACCTTGAACAGCAGTTCGACTGCTGCCTTGATTTCAGGCTTGGTTGCATCCGGCAGTACGCGGAATACAATTTGCTCGTTCTTTTCCGCGACCATGGTGGCCTTTTCGGAAATCACGGGCGCCAACAGCACCTTCATCAAGCGTTCTTCGCTATGTTTCAAAATCGCGCTCATGCCAGCATCTCCTCAATCTTGGCCAGTGCAGCTTTGGTGACCAGGATCTTCTTGTAGAACACCAGGGACATCGGGTCTGCGTGACGTGGCTCGACGACGAGTACGTTCGGCAGGTTGCGCGATGCCAGTTCCAGGTTTTCGTTCAGAACGTCGGTGATGATCAGAACCGAATCAAAGCCCAGGCCGTTCAATTTTTGCGACAGCAGCTTGGTTTTTGGCGCGTCGATCGTCAGATCGTCGATGACGACCAGGCGCTCTTCGCGAGCCAGCTGCGACAGGATCGAGCAGACACCTGCGCGATACATTTTTTTGTTCACTTTGTGGGTGAAGTTTTCGTCAGGCGAGTTCGGGAAAATCCGACCACCGCCGCGCCACAGTGGCGACGACGACATACCAGCACGAGCGCGGCCGGTACCTTTTTGGCGCCATGGCTTTTTGGTCGTGTGGTGAACTTCTTCACGGTCTTTTTGCTTGCGGTTACCGCTACGTGCATTCGCCTGATAAGCGATCACGACTTGGTGGATCAGCGCTTCATTGTAATCACGGCCGAAAATTTCATCAGCAGCGACGACGTTGGAGCCGGCTTGACCTTGCGCATTCAGAAGCTTGAGTTCCATCGTTTAAGCTCCCTTCTTGGCTTTGGTTTTGATGGCTGGCGAGACAACTACCTGGCCATTTTTCGCGCCTGGAATCGCGCCTTTGACCAGCAGCAGCTGACGGTCGGCATCGATACGGGCGATCACGAGGTTCTGGATCGTACGGTTAACGTCACCCAGATGACCGGTCATGCGCTTACCAGGGAAAACACGACCTGGATCTTGCGCCATACCGATGGAACCTGGAACGTTGTGCGAACGCGAGTTACCGTGCGTTGCACGGCCAGAAGCGAAGTGGTAACGTTTGATAACGCCTGCATAGCCTTTACCGATGGTAACGCCTTGCACGTCGATCTTTTGACCGACTTCGAACAGGGAAGCAGCGACAACATCGCCAGCTTTCAATTCGGCGGCTTTAGCAGCATCAACACGGAACTCTTTCAACAGAGTACCGGCTTCAACGCCAGCTTTAGCATGATGACCAGCAACAGCTTTGGTCACGCGGGAAGCGCGACGTTGACCGAATGCGACCTGAACAGCGGAGTAACCATCTGTTTCAGGGGTTTTGATTTGCGCAACACGGTTGTTCGATACGTCCAGCACGGTGACAGGAATCGAATCCCCTTCGTCCGTGAAAATGCGCATCATACCAACCTTGCGACCGAGAAGGCCTAGGCTCATTTTTTCTCCATTCCCACCTGCGATTGGGCGGGGCTTGTTTAACTACAAATAACGTAGGACTCAAAAAGGACGAATCCATACCGAAGCCGGCTAGTATATAGCACAAAAACCCTTGACGCAACAAGTTAACACGAGGTATGTCAAAGTGTTGTTGTGCGCCTCGCGGCAAGTTGCCGGCATTGCCGCGAGGGAGCGCTAAAGTACCATAAATCCTCTAGTCATGCGCCTTTGCGGGCGATACAGCAACACCTTTTCCCACCTGATACCAGTCGACCTTGCGCGTCACCACCATCACGGCGGCCAGCACGGCAAACAGCAGGATGCTGCCCATGATGAGCGCATTGTTTTCCGAGTTCAGCAGGCCATACAGCGCGCCGTACAACGCCGTCAGGGCCACGCCAAAGCCGATCGCCCGCCCCGCGCTGCGCAGCACGTAGGTCAGGTAAAAGCTGGTCAGCACGATACAGGCGGCACTGGCAATCACATATGCCATCCAGAAGGCGATATGTTCGGCCAGGCTGACCAGCAGCAGGAAGAAGATCACCAGTGCCAGGCCCACCAGCAGATACTGCACCGGGTGGATCGGCAGGCTTTTCAGGATTTCAAAGATGAAAAAGGCGGCAAATGTCAGCGCCACGAACAGCAGGCCGTATTTGGTGGCGCGGTCCGACTGCGAATACACGTTGACGGGCTCGATGAAGCCCACGCTGAAGCGGTCGACCTGGCCCAGCGGCGCGCTGTCGGGCACCTTGAATTCGCCTTCGATGCTCGAGAGCTGGGTTTGCGCATTCGAGGCCAGCGACGAGATGTCCCACTCGACCTGGAAACCCTGGGCATTGATCTGGCGATATTTCGGCGATGGCAGGAAGCGCCCGCCAAACTGCGGATGCGGCCAGTTCGACTTCATGCTGACCTGGTTGTTCTTGGCCACCGGCACGAAATGCTGGCGTTCGATACCGCTCAGGCCCAAGTCGAAGCTGAACTTGACCTGCTGCGCGGCCACCAGCGGCATGGCGCCTAGCGGCGCGTGCAGGCCGCTGCGGAAGGCAAACAGGTTGGTGCCCTGCTCGAATTCGATCTGGCGCCCGCCCCAGTCGATTTTCGGGATATTGCGGATGCCGCGCACGTCCTCGATCGACAGCGCAATGAAGGGCTGGCCGACGGCGATGCGCGCCTCCGGCGTCTTGCGCGGCAACTGCTCCAGGCCTGGCACCGTGAAGTCGCCCTTGAACGCATGCTGGCCGCTGTAGACCAGCACCTGGTGGATGCCGCGGTAGCGGCGGTCCGTGTCGATGGTGCCCGTCTGCAGCAGGTTGTTCGGGTACACCAGCAGGCGGCGCTGCATCACGCGCCGCTGCACTTCGGTGCGCGCCGGCACGCTGCTTTTCTGGTCCTTGTCGGCGGCGATCTCGACCCGCTCGTCATACTGTTCCACATAGGGAATCACGAGGATGGGGCCGATGATGGTTTGCTCGCGCACGGAATCGGCGGCAATGCTGTCGACCGCTTCCTGGCGGAACTGCATGCGTTCCTTGATGGTCTCCTGGATCATCAGCAGTGGCAGGCCGATCAGCAGCATCAGGCCGAACACGATCAGTGCCTTGATCAATAACGTTTTTTGCATGGCGCATTCCTTATGGGTAAGGCGGCCAGTCTAAAAAATCCATGTGCGCTGATGATGCGTTCTGTGTGAAGCCGGCAAATTTCAGGCGATGGGCAGGCGCAGGCGCGCCATGGCGCCGCCTTCCGCATGGTTGCCGACTGTCACCGTGCCGCCGTGCAAGGAGGCCACTTCGCGCACGAACGGCAGGCCCAGGCCCGTGCTCTTGCCGGCATGGGGGCGCGGCAGCGAATAGAAGCGCTCGAATACGCGCTCCCGGGCGTAGGCGGGAATGCCCTCGCCACGGTCGCGCACGCTGATCTCCACGCCCTCCCCCTGCTGGCGCGCCTGCAGGTCGATGCGGCTGCCCGGCGGCGCAAAGCCGATCGCGTTGTCGAGCAGATTGCCCAGCGCCTGGCGCAGCAGCAAGGCGTCGCCGGCGAGCGCCGCGTCGATGCACTGCACATCGAGCACAACGCCGCGCGCGGCCAGGCTGGCGGCCGCATCCTGCGCCACCTGTGCCAGCAGCGGCGCCAGCGCGATGCGTTCGGGCTGGTCGAGCCGCTGCTGCTTTTCCACCCGCACCAGGGCCAGCAGCTTGTCGATCAGCTGCCGCTGGCGCGCATTCTGCTCCAGGATATTGCCCAGAAAGCGTTCCCGCTCGTCGGCCGGCATGTCTTCCTGCAGCAGCTCGGCCGAGGCCTGGATGGCGGCGATCGGGCTTTTCAGTTCATGCGTCAGCGTATGCATCAGCTGCTCGACGTATTCCTTGCCCTCCAGGCGTGTGCGCATGGCGTCCAGCGCGCGGCCCAGGATGCCGATCTCGCTGTTGCCCAGGGCCGGCAGCGCCACCTTCCTGCCCGCCTCCACCGCGCTGATATAGTCCATCAGCTTGCCCAGCGCATGGTGCAGCCACCACGCAAACGCCAGCCCGATCAGGAGCGACAGCAGCAGCAGCACGGCGCCGCGCTGCAGGATGATGCGCTGGCTGCGCTCGACAAACGCCTGCACGCTGGCATTCGGCTTGGCCACCGTCAGCACGCCGATGATGGCGTCGCCGTCGCGGATCGGCGCGGCCACATGCATCACCGTCGACATATCCTCATCGGGAATCGAACGCGTGCTGCGCGCGCCGTATTTTCCCTGCAGGGTCAGGTACACATCGTTCCAGCGCGAGTAATCCTTGCCCACGTCGCGCCCGCTGGTATCGAACAGCACCATCCCATGGCGGTCGGTGATGTAGATGCGGTAGTCGAGCGTTTTCTTGCGCACGCCATTGATATTGACGTCGATGGCGCGCTGCGCGTAATGCTGCATGCGCTGCAGCACCACGGAATCGTCCAGCCTGCCGTCGCGCAGGTCGGCGGCCACCAGCGCGGCCAGCAGCTGCGAGGTGTCGACCAGCGTGTCTTCCAGCGTCGAGCGCACGCCGGGCTTGACCTGCTCCATGAAGACATTGAGCAGGAACCAGGCGGCCAGTCCCACCACCAGGAAGTAGCCGCACAGGATGCGCAGGCCGATCTTCATGCGTTCACGCGCCTGCCAGGCTGTAGCCGAGCCCGCGGTGCGTCTGGATCGGCTCCTCCTGCGCATCGATGGCGCGCAGCTTGGCGCGCAGGGACTTCACGTGCGCGTCCACCGTGCGTTCGAGCGTGTCGGACGCACCGCTCCAGACGCGCTCCATCAGCTGCGTGCGCGACAGCACGTGGCCGGGCGATTCCAGCAGGGTTTTCAGCAGCAGGTATTCGTAGCGCGTGAGGTCCAGCGGCTGGCCGTGGAACAGCACGCGCGCTTCCAGGGCGCGCAATTCAAACTTGGGGGTGCCGGCGACTATCGGCTTGCCAGCGTCGGCAGGCGGCTGGGGCGGCATGGTCGCCGCTCGGGCGCGGCGCAGGATGACGCGAATGCGGGCTACCAGCTCGCGCGGGGAGAACGGCTTGGTAACATAATCGTCGGCGCCGATTTCCAGGCCGACGATGCGGTCGATTTCATCGCTGCGGGCGGTCAGGAAAATCACCGGCACGTCCGAAAACTGGCGCAGCTGGCGGCACGCTTCCAGGCCGCTCATGTCGGGCAGGCCGATATCGAGCACCACCAGTTGCGGCGCAGCGCCCGCTTCGCTGCTGCGCATGACAGCCAGCGCCTGCTCGCCGAGCGTCACATGGCGCGGCACAAAGCCATCGGTGCGCAGGGCGTAGGCGATGCTGTCGGCAATCGCCTGTTCATCTTCGACGATCAGGATGGTTCTGGACATGACAAGGCCATAGCAAAGAATAAAGACGGAGTATCACTGACGCCGGCAGGCAGCGTCAATCTGGCAGCCGGTGGCGTACGTGCGATGGGCCGTGTGGGCCAGCTCGCACAAGCTTGCAAATAAATGCTCACAGTAAATTAGTTATAGTATATTCATCAGAGGCTTCCCAAGAGATACACCCTGTGTCCACCGCCCGTACGAGGAAATCATGAAGACAACCACCATCAGCCTGTTCTGCGCCGCCAGCCTGCTCGCCGCCTGCACCACCACCACTCCTGATCCATCGCCGGCGATTGCCGCATCCAGCGTGCAGCACGACGCCTGCAATGCCGCCGAACTGAAGGGCCAGCTGGCCGAAGCCGAACTGGCCTGCAAGCAGGCGCTCGACAGCGCCATCAAGGCTGGCGCGAAAGACGAGTTGTTGTCGCAGCGCCAGTACAACCTGGGCCGCATCAAGCGCCTGCAGGGCAAGCATGTGGAAGCCGAAGCACTGTACAAGCAGGCGCTGGCGACCGAAGAAGCGGCCCTGCCGCGCAGCGATGCGCGTATCGGCCGGCGCCTGGTGGAACTGGCCTCGGCCTTGTCGGCACAAGGCAAATGGCAGGAAGGTTCCGTCTACCTGGAACGCGCGCTGCCGCTGCTGCATAAATTGTCCGACACCTCGCGCACCTATTCGGCCGAAGTCTTGGGCCAGTATGCGAAACAGCTGCAGGGCGGCCCGCAGGCAGCGCTGGGCCGGCGCTTCCAGGAAACCATCGTTACACTGAAATAAGCAGCGGCAGCACGTCGCCGGCCTAGGCGCGGGCGACGTGGATGCTGTGCTTGATGTGTTTCAGCTGCGCGACGATGGTAAACGTCATCACCACCAGCAGCGACCACGAGCTCCATTTGCTGACATGCACGGCCGACCACGCACCGAGCTGGTTCGGATAGCGCCACACGCCCCAGAACGTGCTGATGTTCTCGGCCAGCCAGATAAAAAAACCGATCAGCACGAACGCCAGCAGCAACGGCATGCCGCGGTCGCGGTCGAGCGGACGGAACACCACCGTGGTGCGCGCATACAGTCCCAGCGCGCAGGCCGCCAGGTACCAGCGGTAGTCGCCGATGTAATGGTGCGTGAAGAAATTGGCATAGATCAGCACCGCAATCAGCACCCCCATCCAGTACGGCGGATGGTGGCGGACGCGCAGGTCGAACAGGCGCCAGGCCTGGATGATGTAGCTGCCGACGGCCGCGTACATGAAGCCGGAAAACAGCGGCACGCCGAACACCTTGGTGTAGGCAAAATCAGGATAGCTCCAGGACTGGATGCTGCCCGACACCTTGAACACTTCCAGCGCAAAGCCGACCAGATGGAACAGGCTGATTGCCTTGAGCTCATCCCAGGTTTCCAGCTTGCTCCAGACCATGGCAGCCTGGATCGCCAGCGCCGCCACCAGCAGCACGTCGTAGCGCGGCAGGCCCAGCAGCCCTGCGCGCGGCACTAGGAACACGGCGGAAAAGAACAGCGCGACGAACAGGCAGGCCCTGGCCTCCTTGACGCCGAAATACGCGAATTCGATAAGGAAACGCGGCCAGCCGCGCAGGCCGCCGCGTGGTGCCGCATTGAGCAGGTGGGTGTCGAGTGTGTTAAGCATGCGGCAACTTTAGCGTCCGTCCTGCGCACTGTACAGCGTTATTGCCATGAAAAGACGGCCATAAAAAAACCGGGCCAGTTCGATCACGAACAGGCCCGGCTCTTAGTCAGCTGGCGGCCCGGATACCCTGGCCACCGCTTTAAAATCGATTATTGCAGTTTGATTTCAACATCAACACCAGCTGGCAGGTCCAGCTTCATCAGTGCGTCAACGGTTTTGTCCGTTGGGTCAACGATGTCCATCAGGCGTTGGTGCGTACGGATCTCGAACTGATCGCGCGAAGTCTTGTTGACGTGCGGGGAACGCAGCACATCGAAACGCTGAATACGGGTAGGCAGTGGTACTGGGCCTTTGACGACAGCGCCGGTGCGCTTCGCGGTTTCAACGATTTCCAGAGCGGACTGGTCGATCAGTTTGTAATCGAAAGCCTTCAGGCGGATACGGATTTTCTGGTTTGGTGCCGACATGATATTTCCTTAAAAGAACGAACCGCACAATGTGCACGGCAATGAGGTAATACGGGAATTTTTGACATAACAACCGTCAGGGTCGACATGATAGCACCAAAATGCTTGCCTACCCCGGCAGTTGATTAAAAAGAAGGGCGCCGGGCGACGACGCGTCTTCTTCTTATATAGGCTTAAGAATTAAGCCAGGATTTTTGCAACAACACCAGCGCCGACGGTACGGCCGCCTTCGCGGATAGCGAAGCGCAGACCTTCTTCCATCGCGATCGGGTTGATCAGCTTGACGGTGATCGACACGTTATCGCCTGGCATAACCATTTCTTTGTCTGCTGGCAACTCGATCGAACCGGTCACGTCCGTGGTACGGAAGTAGAACTGTGGACGATAGTTGTTGAAGAATGGCGTGTGACGGCCGCCTTCGTCTTTCGACAGGACATAGATCTCGCCGGTGAAGTGGTTGTGCGGCTTGATCGAGCCTGGTTTTGCCAGAACTTGACCACGTTGCACGTCTTCACGCTTGGTGCCGCGCAGCAGCAGACCAACGTTGTCGCCTGCCTGACCTTGATCCAGCAGCTTGCGGAACATTTCCACGCCGGTGCAAGTCGTTTTGACGGTATCGGTGATGCCGACGATTTCGATCTCTTCGCCGACCTTGATGATGCCGCGTTCGATACGACCGGTCACAACGGTACCGCGACCCGAGATCGAGAACACGTCTTCCACTGGCATCAGGAATGCACCGTCAACAGCGCGCTCTGGCGTCGGGATGTAAGCATCGAGTGCATCGGCCAGACGCAGCACTGCGTCAACGCCCATTTCGCCTTCTTTGCCTTCCAGCGCCATACGTGCCGAACCTTTGATGATAGGCAGGTCGTCGCCTGGGAATTCGTACTTCGACAACAGCTCGCGCACTTCCATTTCGACCAGTTCCAGCAGTTCTGCGTCGTCGACCAGGTCGCACTTGTTCAGGAACACGATGATGTATGGAACGCCAACCTGGCGGGCCAGCAGGATGTGTTCGCGGGTCTGTGGCATTGGGCCATCAGCTGCCGAGCAAACCAGGATCGCGCCGTCCATCTGTGCTGCACCGGTAATCATGTTCTTGATGTAATCGGCGTGGCCTGGGCAGTCAACGTGAGCGTAGTGACGGGTAGCCGTTTCGTACTCGACGTGAGCGGTGTTGATGGTAATGCCGCGTGCTTTTTCTTCTGGAGCCGCATCGATCTGGTCGTATGCTTTGGCTTCGCCGCCGAATTTCTTCGACAGAACCGTTGCGATTGCAGCGGTCAGCGTGGTTTTACCGTGGTCGACGTGGCCGATGGTGCCGACGTTGACGTGCGGCTTGGTCCGTTCGAATTTACCTTTTGCCATTTTATTCTTCCTTAGAACAATGATTTAAATGTAGGGACCGGCATTCTCGTGAAAGCCGGTCCGGCACAACAATTACTTAGCTTTCGAGCTTACGATTGCTTCAGTCACGTGTTTCGGAGCTTCCGAATAGTGCTTGAATTCCATCGAGTAAGTCGCACGGCCTTGCGTTGCGGAGCGCAGCGAGGTCGAGTAACCGAACATTTCCGACAGTGGTACTTCGGCCTTGATGATCTTGCCGCCACCGCCAGCAATCTCGTCCATACCTTGCACCATGCCGCGACGCGACGACAGATCGCCCATCACGGTACCGGCGTAATCTTCCGGCGTTTCCACTTCCACCGACATCATCGGCTCCAGGATGACTGGCGATGCTTTGCGGCAGCCATCTTTGAATGCCATCGAAGCGGCCATGCGGAATGCATTTTCGTTCGAGTCGACATCATGGTAGGAACCGAAGAACAGCGTGACCTTGACGTCAACGACTGGGTAGCCAGCCATCACGCCCGAAGTCAGCGTGTCGCGCACACCTTTTTCAACTGCAGGGATGTATTCGCGAGGAACGGTACCGCCCTTGATCGCGTCAACGAATTCGAAACCCTTGCCTGGTTCTTGCGGTTCGATCTTCAGAACCACGTGACCGTATTGACCACGACCACCCGATTGCTTGACGAATTTGCCTTCCGACTCTTCGCAAGTTTTGCGGATCGTTTCGCGGTAAGCCACTTGTGGCTTGCCGACGGTCGCTTCAACGTTGAATTCACGTTTCATGCGGTCAACGATAATTTCCAGGTGCAACTCGCCCATACCACCGATGATGGTCTGGCCCGATTCTTCATCGGTTTTCACGCGGAACGAAGGATCTTCCTGTGCCAGGCGGTTCAGCGCCAGGCCCATTTTTTCCTGGTCAGCCTTGGTCTTAGGCTCGACAGCCTGCGAGATCACTGGCTCAGGGAAAACCATTTTTTCCAGGGTGATGATGGCCGAAGGATCGCACAGGGTTTCGCCCGTGGTGGCATCTTTCAGACCAACGGCAGCGGCGATATCGCCGGCGCGCACTTCCTTGATTTCTTCGCGCTGATTCGCGTGCATCTGCAGAATACGACCCAGGCGTTCTTTCTTGCCCTTGATCGGATTGTAGACGGTGTCGCCCGAATTGATCATGCCCGAATAGACGCGGAAGAAGATCAGCTGGCCCACGAATGGGTCGGTCATGATCTTGAATGCCAGCGCGGCGAATTTCTCGTCGTCCGACGCTTTACGCGACGTCGGCTGGTCATCTTCGTCCATGCCTTCGACCGGCTTGATGTCGATTGGCGATGGCAGGTATTCGATCACGCCGTCCAGCATGGCTTGAACGCCCTTGTTCTTGAACGCCGTACCGCACATCATCGGCACGATTTCCGATGCCAGCGTACGAGCGCGCAGAGCCGCCTTGATTTCAGCTTCCGTCAGGTCGCCTTCTTCCAGGTACTTGTTCATCAGCTCTTCCGACGCTTCGGCAGCCGCTTCGACCATCTTCTCGCGCCACTCGGCGGCTTGATCAGCCAGCTCTGCAGGGATATCACGGTAGTCGAACTTCATGCCTTGCGACGCGTCGTCCCAATACACGGCCTTCATCTTGACCAGATCGACCACGCCCAGGAAGTTCTCTTCGGCGCCGATAGGAATCTGCAGCGGAATCGGGTTCGCTTTCAGGCGAGCACGCATCTGCTCGTAGACCTTGAAGAAGTTGGCGCCGGTACGGTCCATCTTGTTCACGAAGGCCAGACGTGGCACTTTGTACTTGTTAGCCTGACGCCATACCGTTTCCGATTGTGGCTGCACGCCGCCGACTGCACAGTAAACCATGCAGGCGCCATCCAACACGCGCATCGAGCGTTCAACTTCAATGGTGAAGTCAACGTGGCCCGGGGTGTCGATGATGTTGATGTGGTGCTCAGGGAAGTTACCTGCCATGCCCTTCCAGAAGCATGTGGTCGCTGCCGAGGTAATCGTGATACCGCGTTCCTGCTCTTGCTCCATCCAGTCCATGGTGGCGGCGCCATCATGCACTTCACCAATCTTGTGATTGATACCGGTGTAGAACAGTACGCGTTCGGTGGTGGTCGTCTTACCTGCATCGATGTGAGCGGAGATACCGATATTGCGGTAGCGCTCAATGGGGGTCTTGCGGGCCATAATTAATCCTAAATGAATGGACAAAACCGAGCAGCATTTTTTTGCAAAAATGAGCCCGGCCTCGAACAACAGATACTTGACAGCCGCCTTGCGGAAGCTGGCTTTTTATTAGAAGCGGAAATGCGAGAACGCTTTGTTCGCTTCAGCCATGCGATGGACTTCGTCGCGTTTTTTCATCGCGCCGCCGCGGCTTTCAGCCGCTTCCATCAGCTCACCGCCGAGGCGTTGTGGCATCGATTTTTCGCTGCGCTTGTTAGCAGCTTCGCGCAACCAACGCATGGACAGGGCCATACGACGCACTGGGCGAACTTCGACCGGCACCTGGTAGTTTGCACCACCGACGCGACGGGATTTCACCTCAACGAGCGGCTTGGCGTTGTTGATTGCGGTAACAAAAACTTCGAGTGGATCTTTACCCGATTTCGCTGCGATGTGCTCGAAAGCACCGTAGATGATGTTTTCTGCAACCGATTTTTTACCGGACAGCATCAGCACGTTTACGAATTTGGCGACATCAGTGTTGCCGAATTTTGGATCTGGCAAAATTTCGCGCTTGGGTACTTCACGACGACGTGGCATATCAATTCCTTTCAATCTTCAGTTGAGCGCGCGTTCTTCGCACACTCGCGGACGACCATCATAGTCACCCACTTACTCGACCAGATGCGGTCGACTACATTCACTTAGTTAGTTGCCACTGAGCGAAACTTGGGTTTGCTGCTACAACTATTACTTCTTGCCTGCTTTAGCGCGCTTGGTACCGTATTTCGAACGCGATTGCTTACGGTCTTTGACGCCTTGGGTATCCAGAGCACCGCGAACCATGTGGTAACGAACACCTGGCAAATCTTTTACACGACCGCCGCGCAGCAGAACAACGCTGTGCTCTTGCAGGTTGTGGCCTTCACCGCCGATGTACGAAATGACTTCGAAACCGTTGGTCAGACGTACTTTGGCGACTTTACGCAGAGCCGAGTTAGGCTTCTTTGGAGTCGTGGTGTAAACACGTGTGCAAACGCCACGTTTTTGCGGGCTGTTTTCCAGCGCCGGCGATTTGCTCTTCACGGTCAAGGCGACGCGTGGATTGCGAATCAATTGATTGATGGTTGGCATCGTTATAAATCCAACAAAAAACTACGATTAATAACCCGGGCATGACTGCCCGGCGACTGAAACCTCGTCCCGTTTTATCGTTCCACACCGGAGGCGCCCGCAGCCACTCGACGAGGAGCGGCCAACAAATGCCAGGTAACACGTAAACGATGTGCAGAATAAAATCGAGAACTCGCTAGTTTAGACCTTGTGTTACAGGGGGTCAATCAGTTTACGGCTTTTTGCTATAAAAAAAGGCAAAGTAAACGCACGTTCGTGGCATTTACGCCAATCTTTCCCGCATGCGCACCGATCGAGCCACGCCCGAAGATGACAAAAGGAATGATAATGGCGGACGTTTTTTTGCGATCCTCCCTTATGCGCTCCCTGTTTCGCCCTGGCAGTACCAGTCTTGCCACCGCCTTCGTGCTGCTGACCTATATGCTGCTCACCGCCGTGCCGTTCCTGCCGGTGCTGCTGGGCCGCACCCCCGAGCATCCATGGCAACTGCTGACCTTTGAGCTGCTGGCCTGGCTGGCCGTGTGGAGCATTTTCCAGCGCCCCGCGTACTTCCACTGGCTGCTGCTGCCCGCCTTCCTGGCGCTGCCGACCGAGCTGTACCTGTTCGTCTTCTACGGCCAGGGCATCTCCACCCACCACCTGGGCATCATCTTCGAGACCAGCCCCAAGGAGGCGATGGAGTTCCTGGGCCAGAAAGTGTGGCTGATGGGCGCGGTGATGCTGGGCGTGCTCGCCTGGTGCGCCCTGAGCTGGTATGCGGCCACGCGCACGCGCAGCCTGGACTGGCGCGGCAGGACGCGGCCGATTGCCGTTGCCCTGTTGCTGCTGCTGGGCGCTTCCTGGTGGTATGGCCATGAATTCGGCGTGGCCGCCGGCGCGCCAGTCCCCCAGTCGTCCGCCAGCCATGACGACGCCAGCATCGAAGGTGCCGGCGACACCGAGCTGGACTGGCCCGCCCTGCCGCGCTGGCTGCGCCTGCCGTACGGCTTTGACACCGTCAGCGGCGCCTGGCCGTTCGGCCTGGTCGCGCGCGGCTACGATTTCTACAAGGAACGCCGCTACCTGGCCGAGCTGGGCGACAAGAGCAGCCGCTTTACCTTCGGCGCGCACCAGCAGGATCCCGACACGCAGCCCGAAGTGGTGGTGATGGTGATCGGCGAATCGTCGCGCTACGACCGCTGGAGCCTGAACGGCTATGCGCGCGACACCAATCCGCTGCTGAAACAGGAAGACAACCTGGTGCCGCTGGCCGACGTGATCACGGCCGTCTCGGCCACGCGATTGTCGGTGCCGGTCATTATTTCGCGCAAAAAGGCCACCGAAAGTCTGAAGGCCGGCTTTTCGGAAAAATCGTTCCTGTCGGCCTACAAGGAAGCGGGCTTCAAGACCTACTGGCTGTCGAACCAGATCTCGTTCGGCAAGTTCGACACGCCCGTGTCGGTGTTTGCCAAGGAAGCGGACGTGGTGCAGTTCCTGAACCTGGGCGGCTTTACCAACAGCTCGAACTTCGACCAGGTGCTGCTCGATCCGTTCAAGAACGCGCTGGCCGACCCGGCGCCGAAAAAGCTGATCGTGCTGCACACGCTGGGCAGCCACTGGAACTACAGCCAGCGCTACCCGAAGGAGTTCGACAAATGGCAGCCGTCGCTGTTCGGCGTCGACAAGCCGGTCTACACGGATACCGCCATCAAGCCGCAGCTGAGCAACAGCTATGACAGTTCGATCCTGTACACCGACTGGTTCTTGTCGCACGTAATCGGCACGCTGAAAGATGACGGCGAGCGCACGGCGCTGCGCAGCTCGCTCGTCTACGTGGCCGACCATGGCCAGACCCTGTACGACGGCAGCTGCCGCCTGGCCTTCCACGGCCACAATACGCAGTTCGAATTCCACGTGCCCGCCTTTGTCTGGTACTCGCCGCAATTCCAGCAGCGCTATCCCGACAAGGTGAAACAGGTGCTGCGCCATCGCAAGTCAAAACTGACGACCGAAAACATGTTTCATACCCTGCTCGACCTGGGCGACGTCCGCTATGCCGGCGAACAGCCCGAGTGGAGCATCGCCAGTCCCCGCTTCAAGCAGCACACGCGCTATGTCGACAGCTACGGCTGGGCCAACTACGACAACGCCACCCTGCGCGGCGACTGCCGCGAAGTGATCGACAAGGGTTCGACGAAGAAACAGGAAAAGTAGCGGCTGGAGAAACCGGCCGTTTTCAGGCGGTATGCAGCACGCCGCTGCAATCGCTCGGTTGCGCCATATGGCTGCTGAGCCAGTCGAACACCCTGCCCGCCTTGTCCTCGATCCGGCTGCCGAAGCCGCGCTCGGCCAGCAAGGCGATGCCGTTGGTGGCCTGCAGCACGCCGGGCGCCAGCAGCAGGCGCCCTTGCGCGTCGCGCTGCACGCACCACGGCGCCAGGCAGTCCGCCAGCAGTGGCGCCAGCACCAGGTTGTGCGAGGAGACGATCACCAGGTGGTGCTGGCACAGGGTATGGAGCACGGCGGCGGCGGCCGAAATCGATTCGAGGTGATTGGTGCCGCGAAAAATCTCGTCGATAATGAACAGCGCAGGCGCTTCGCTGCCGGCCAGCGCCAGCAGCTCGCGCGCGCGGCGCAGCTCGGCCAGGTACAGGCTTTCGCCGCCAGCGAGCGAGTCTTCGCTCTGCATGCTGGAATACACGGCCAGGCGCGGCACGCTGGCCGACTGCGCATGGCAGAAACCGAACGCGCGCGCGCAGACCAGGTTCAGGCCCACGCTGCGCAGCAGGGTGCTCTTGCCGATGCCGTTCTGGCCCGAGATAAAGCCGCCCTTGCCGTGCAAGTGGAACGACAGCGGCGCGGCCTGCGCCAGCAGCGGATGGGTCATGTCCTGCAGCGCCAGCGCGCGCGGGGCGGCATCGCCAGCCCAGCAGAATACCGACACCGTGCGCAGGTGGCGCGCCAGCGCCAGGTCCGCTTCCAGCGCCGCGATCGCGTCAAAGCTGTCGCGCAGGAAGTCCAGCTGCGCGGCCACCAGCTGGCGCGTGCGGAAGTAGCGCTTGATGTTTTTCAACAGCAGCCAGTCGCCGTATTCGGCCACCACCGTATCGACCATCGGCAGATAGCGCAGCAGCGAGCGTTCGATGCCGCGCACGATTTTTCTGGCCTGGCCAAGCGTGTCCTGGAAGGCTGCCGTTTGCGGCAGGTCGAGACGCGCCAGCGCGCCATGCGCCCTGAGCAGATGGCGCAGCGTGTCGAGCGAGCGCTCCCACTGCTTGCTGACCTCGTAATGGCGCGACTGGATCGCCATCAGCGCCACGCACGCGGCCAGCACGCCCAGCAGCGCCGGCCAGCCCACCAGCCAGGCGGCGGCGATCGACAGCAGCAGCGCCAGCGGCACCAGCCCCAGCCAGGCGCTCCACCATGGCGCAGGGGCGATTGGCGCGCCGTACAGCGTGTCGCTCACTTGCGTATCGGCCTGGCGCAAACCATGGCAGGCGCGCTGCAGGCTGGCCGCCAGCGGCGCGTCGTCCATCAGCAAGCTCACGCGTTCAATCGACGCCGCGCCGGCATGGCCGCTGCACAGGCGGCGATGCAGTTCCTGCTGGCCAAAGATGCTGGTGCCTTGCGCCAGCATATCGCCGTAGCGGTCGAGCAGCAGGTCGTCCCAGGTCTGCCGGTCGATCTGCGGCGTGCCGCCGGCCAGTGTCTGCAGCATGGCCACGTCGCTGCGCGCAAAGGGATAGTCGAGCACCGGCGCGAGCACGCCGGCCGGAAACAAACGCTGGAAAAAGCTGAACATGGCGCCTTGAGCAAGATGGAGGGATGAACGCCATCTACATGATTCCAATTAGTAACTTATCAAGTCCCCGCCAGAAAATTCAGGGCAGTGCCCGCAACGGACAGCGCGGACACGCGCGGACAGCGGACAGCGGCGCAACACCTTATATAAATCAATCACTTAGCGACTGGCACGGTTTGTGCAATGCCGTCATTATTCCATTCTCTGTGATTGCCATGATCCGCGACACTTCCCATCAAGATGCCGTTATCGCCGCCCCCAAAGGCCAGCTCGGCAAACGCCGCCTGTTCATCGCCGTGGGCGCCCTGGCCGTGCTCGCAGGCGCCTATGCCGTGTTCCACAGCTGGCGCGGCAGCGAACACTCCGTCAATGCCAGCCGGCTGCGCATTGCCGAAGTCACGCGCGGCACGCTGGTCCGCGACGCCGCCGTCACGGGGCGCGTGGTCGCCGCCATCAGCCCGACGCTGTATTCGACCACGGTGGCCACCGTTACCCTGAAAGCCAAGGCGGGCGACACGGTGAAAAAGGGCGACATCCTGGCCGTGCTCGAATCCCCGGACCTGTCCGACGCGCTCAAGCGCGAACAGTCGAGCGTGCAGCAGCTGGAAGCGGAAGTGGCGCGCCAGCAGATCCTGGCCAAGAAACAGAAGCTGCTGGCGCGGCGCGAAGCCGATACGGCCGAAATCGACCGGCTGTCGGCGCAGCGCACGCTGGAGCGCTATGAAAGCGTGGCGCAGGTGGGCATCATCGCCAAGATCGATTACCAGAAAGCCAAGGACGCCCTGAATTCGGCCGATATCCGCAGCCGCCACGCCTCGCAGGCGGCCGGGCTGGAAAGCGAAGACGTGACGCTGGCCCTGAAGACCAGGGTGAACGAACTGGAACGCCAGCGCCTGAGCCGCGACAACGCCCAGCGCCGCGTCGACGAGCTGACCGTGCGCGCGCCCGTCAACGGCTTTATCGGCACCCTGTCGGTGGCCAACCGCAGCGTGGTGCAGGCCAATACGGCGCTGATGACGCTGGTCGACCTGTCGCAGCTGGAAGTGGAACTCGAGGTGCCGGAAACCTATGTGGCCGACATGGGCCTGGGCATGCGCGCCGAAATCGAAACGGGCGTCATCAAGGCGACCGGCAAGCTGTCGGCGCTGTCGCCCGAGGTGGTGAAAAACCAGGTGCTGGCGCGCGTGCGTTTCGACGGTGCACAACCGGCCGGGCTGCGCCAGAACCAGCGCGTCTCGGCGCGCTTGCTGATCGACGAAAAACCGAACGTGCTGATGCTGGCGCGCGGCTCGTTCGTCGAAGCCGATGGCGGCCGCTTTGCCTATGTGGTGCGCGACGGCGTGGCGATCCGCACGCCGATCAAACTGGGCGCGACCAGCGTGTCGGCGGTGGAAATCAGGGATGGCCTGAAGCTGGGCGACAAGGTGGTGGTCGCCGGCACGGAAAACTTCGAGAACGCCGCGCGCGTCTCGCTCAACTGACACTTATTCATTTCACTTTTACCGGAGGTTCCCCATGCTGCGCATGCAAAACCTGAGCAAAGTCTATCGCACCCACATGATCGAAACGCATGCCCTGCGCGGCTTCGAAATCCACGTGCAGCAAGGCGAATTCGTCACCGTCACCGGCCCTTCCGGCTCGGGCAAGACGAGTTTTCTCAATATCGCCGGCCTGCTCGAAGAATTCACCGACGGCCAGTACATCCTTGACGGCGTCAACGTGAAGGGTATGGATGACAACGCCCGCTCGCGCCTGCGCAATGAAAAACTCGGTTTCATCTTCCAGGGCTTCAATCTGATTCCCGACCTGTCGCTGTTCGACAATGTCGACGTGCCGCTGCGCTACCGGGGCTTCAACCGCGCCGAACGCAAGGAACGCATCGAGGACGCGCTGGCCAAGGTGGGCCTGGCGTCGCGCATGAAACACTATCCGGCCGAACTGTCGGGCGGGCAGCAGCAGCGCGTGGCGATCGCGCGCGCACTGGCCGGCTCGCCCAAGCTGCTGCTGGCCGATGAACCGACCGGCAATCTCGACACGCAGATGGCACGCGGCGTGATGGAGCTGCTGGAAGACATCAACGCCCAGGGCACCACCATCCTGATGGTCACCCACGATCCGGAACTGGCGCTGCGCAGCCAGCGCAATGTGCACATCATCGACGGCCAGGTGTCGGACCTGGTGCAGCACGGCGCCTCGCTGGCCGGCGCACGCCAACCCGCCACCGCCTGAGGAGCCAGCATGTTCGACTACTATTTCAAGCTGGGCCTGCGCAGCCTGCTGCGCAACCGCGCGCTGACCGCGCTGATGATACTGACGCTGGCCGTCGGCGTGGCCGCCAGCGTGTCCACCGTCACCATCCTGCATGCCATGTCGGGCGATCCGCTGCCGCACAAGAGCGACCGCCTGTTTGTGCCGCTGATCGACATCCTGCCCGTGAAAGGCTATGTACCCGGTGAAAAGCCGGGCTTTTCGCAATCGCAGATGAGCTATATCGACGCGCAGAATTTCATGCGCAGCAAAATCGGCGTGCGCCGCACCGTGCTGTATGGCGTGGCCGGCCAGGTGGAACCGGCGCGCAAGGATATCGGCTCGTTCTTCGCCCAGGGCATGGCGCCCACGCGCGACTTCTTCACCATGTTCGAACCGCCGTTCCTGCATGGCCAGCCATGGAGCGAAGCCGATGACGCCAGCGGCGCCGACGTGATCGTGCTCAGCCGCGCGCTGTCCGAGAAGCTGGTCGGCAACGCCAATCCGGTCGGCCAGCGCGTGATGGTGCTGGGCCATGCTTACCTGGTGACGGGCGTGCTGAAGACCTGGGATGTGGTGCCGCGCGCCCACCACATTATCGGCAGCAAGGGAGCGTTCGGCCCGGAAGACGAATTCTTCATCCCGTTTGCCAGCGCGATCCGCCACGAGGCCGTGCACGATGGCGGCATGAGCTGCAACGGCGACAATATCTTGCCGGGCTACCAGGGCATGCTGGCGTCAGGCTGCACCTGGCTGCAGTTCTGGTTCGAGATGGCCAGCAGCGGCGACCGTGGCCAGCTGCAGCAGTACCTGGACGCCTATGCGGGCGAGCAGCGCAAGCTGGGACGCATGATGCGCAATGCGCCGAACCGGCTGTACGACCTGAACGAATGGATGGGGTTTTTGCAGGTAGTCGACAACGACAACAAACTGGCAGCCTGGCTGGCGTTCGGCTTCTTGCTGCTATGTTTGGTCAACACCATCGGCCTCCTGCTGGCGAAGTTTTCCGTGCGCGCTTCCGAAGTGGGCATCCGCCGCGCGCTGGGCGCGACGCGGCGCGACATCTTCCGCCAGTTCCTGATCGAGACAGGCGTAATCGGCCTGGCTGGCGGCATACTGGGCCTGCTGCTGGCATTCGGCGCGCTGGCCGTGGTCAGCCAGCAGTCGGAGGAGCTGGGCACCGTGGCGCACATGGACATCCCGATGCTGCTGCTGACATTTGCCATGTCGGTTGCCGCCGCCCTGCTGGCCGGTCTGTTGCCCACCTGGCGCGCCTGCCAGGTCACCCCGGCGATCCAGCTCAAATCCCAATGAACCCGATCCACACTCTTTATCCACGATGAGGTCCAGCATGGAAATCCGTCCCATCCTGTCGGCGCTGATGCGCAGCAAAACCGGCGCCATCCTGGTGGCCGTGCAGGTCGCGATCAGCCTGGCCATCCTGGCCAACGCGCTGTATATCGTCAATGTGCGCCAGGCCGTGGCCGCGCGCCCCAGCGGCGTGGCCGCCGAAAACGATATTTTTTATGTCAATATCCAGAACATGGATCGCGGCGGCCACCAGCGCCAGCTGGCCGAACAGCAGCGCCAGACCGCCCTGCTGCGCGCGCTGCCCGGCGTGCTGTCGGTGGCGCAAACCTCGCAGGCCGTGCTGTCACGCTCGGGCAACTTCACCAGCGTGTCGGCCAAGCGCAGCCAGGTCACGCCCAGCGCTGAAGTGTCTACCTATTTCAGTCCCGATTCGCTGGTAAAAACCTATGGCTTGCAACTGATCGAGGGACGCGATTTCCGGCCCGAGGAAATCCCTGAAATCAACGACGACGTCGACGACATCTATCCCAAGGTGGTGATCCTGACCCGCCTGGTGGCGCAGCAGATCTGGCCCGGCGAAACCAGCTTTGTTGGCAAGACCCTGTTCAAGGGTACCGGCGACAACGACCCGGAACTGCGCGTGGTCGGCATCGTCGAACGGCTGCAGACGCAGAGCGCCCAGGTCAAGCCGCGCGGCGAATATTCGGCGCTGCTGCCGGCGCGCATGACCGGCGGGCGCGATACGCTGCTGTATGCCGTGCGCGCCGAACCGGGCCAGCGCGACCGCCTGATGCAGGAGGCAGCCCAGGCGATCCGCAGCTCCACCACGGACCGCATCCTGGTGCGTATCGACACGCTGGAGCAGCACCGTCATGAACGGTACCGGGCCGACCGCGGCCTGTCGTGGATGCTGATTGCCGTGTCGACCCTGCTGCTGCTGGTGACCGCCAGCGGCATCGTCGGCATCGCCAGTTTGTGGGTCACGCAGCGCAGGAAACAGATCGGCGTGCGGCGCGCCCTCGGTGCGCGGCGCATCGATATCCTGCGCTATTTCCTGACCGAGAATTTCATGATCACCAGCGTGGGCGTCGCTGCCGGCGTGCTGCTGGCGCTGGGCCTGAACCAGCTGCTGGTCAGCCAGCTGGAAATGGCGCGCCTGCCGCCCGGCTACCTGCTGGCCGGTGCGCTCGTGTTCTGGCTGCTGGGCGTGGGCGCCGTGTACGGCCCGGCCTGGCGCGCGGCCAGCATTTCGCCGGCCACCGCCACCCGCAGTACCTGACAATGAGGTCGATGACAATGTTATGCTGCTCGCATGCCTACCGTACTGATTATTGACGACAATGCCGCCGTGGCGATCGCGCTCGACGTGCTGTTTTCCCTGCACGAGATCGACGCCGTGCGCGCCGCCTCGCCCGCCGAAGGACTGGCGCTGCTGGAGCGCCATCCCATCGACCTGGTGCTGCAGGACATGAACTTCACGGCCGACACCACCTCGGGCGAGGAAGGCGTGGCGCTGTTCCATGCGATCCGCGCGCGCCACCCCGACCTGCCGGTGATACTGCTCACGGCCTGGACCCAGCTCGATGCGGCCGTCGACCTGATTAAATCGGGCGCGGCCGACTACCTGGCCAAGCCCTGGGACGACCGGCGCCTGGTGGCCAGCGTGCAGAACCTGCTGGAACTGGGCCAGGCCAGCCGCGCGCTGCGCGAACGCGTGGTGGCCGAGCAGCGCCAGCGCCATGCGCTGGAAGACGCCTACGACCTGCGCGGCATGGTGTGGCAGGATGCAGCCACCGAGCGCGTGGTGCACCTGGCCTGCCAGGTGGCGCGCGCCGACGTGCCGGTGCTGATCTCCGGTCCCAACGGCAGCGGCAAGGAGCGCATCGCCGCCATCGTGCAGGCCAACTCGCAGGTAGCCAGCGGCCCGTTCGTGGTGCTCAATTGCGGCGCCGTGCCGGTCGACCTGATCGAGGCCGAACTGTTCGGCGCCGAGGCGGGGGCGTACACGGGATCGACGCGCGCGCGCGACGGCAAGTTCGACGCGGCCGACGGCGGCACGCTGTTCCTCGACGAGATCGGCAACCTGCCGCTGGCCGGCCAGATGAAGCTGCTGCGCGTGCTGGAAACGGGCCGTTTCGAGCGGCTCGGCTCGAACCGCGAACGCCAGGTCAGGGTGCGCGTGATCAGCGCCAGCAATGCCGACCTGCCGGCCATGATACGCGCCGGCACCTTCCGTGAAGACCTGTTTTACCGCCTGAACGTGATCGAGCTGCGCCTGCCGGCACTGGCCCAGCGCCCGGCGGACATCCTGCTGCTGGCGCGGCATTTCCTGGGCCCTGAAAAAACCCTGGACGCGCAAGCGCAGGCGGCGCTGATGGCGCACGGCTGGCCCGGCAATGTGCGCGAACTGAAGAATGTGATGCAGCGCGCCAGCCTGCTCACGGCGGGCAAGGTGATTCACGCCCAGGAACTGGGCCTGCCCCCTGCCCCGCCAGCGGCGCGCGGCACGCTTGATGCGCCAGGCAGCGCCGAGCCGGACCGCGACAGCGTGGTCGCGGCGCTGGCGCGCGCGCATGGCGTGGTGGCGCAGGCGGCGCAGGAGCTGGGACTGTCGCGCCAGGCGCTGTACCGGCGCATGGAGCGGCTCGGCATCGCGCGCAGCTGATGGCGATGAAGCCGAACGCCATGCGCCTGTCCTTGCTGACGCGCTGGACCGCGCTGGTCGCCACCGTGCTGGTGCTGGGCGTTGCCATCGCGCTGCTGCTGGCGCACTATTTCCCGGATCAGCCGCTGCTGGTGCTGGGCACCACCCTGCTGTGCGTGCTGCCGGTAGCCATCATCACTATCCGCGCGCAGCTGCAATCGATGCTGTCGCTGTTTCGCGCCTTGAGTGGCACGGTGGCCAGCTACCAGGACGGCGACTTCGGCTTCAGCCTGCGCTGGCCGCAGAACGATGAACTGGCCGACCTGGTGGCGGCCCACAATGCGCTGGGCGACGTGCTGCGCAAGCAGCGGCTGGATCTGGTGCAGCGCGAACTGCTGCTCGACACCATGGTGCAGAACACGCCTGTCGCCATGCTGCTGGTGGCCGAGGGCGATGTTATTGTCTACGCCAACCTGGCCGCGCGCCAGCTGCTGCACCACGGCCGCCGGCTCGAAGGCCGCCACCTGGCCGATATCGTGCGCGAGGCGGCGCCGGCCCTGGCCGAAGCGCTGGCGCGCCGCACCGACGGCCGGGTTGATACCCTGTTCTCCAGCGGCGAAGGCGAACAGGAAGAGGTGTATCACCTGGCGCGGCGCAGCTTCAGCCTGAACGGACGCCGGCACGAACTGCTGCTGCTGCGCCAGCTGACGCTGGAACTGCGGCGCCAGGAAGTGCAGACCTGGAAAAAAGTCATCCGCGTCATCAGCCATGAACTGAACAACTCGCTGGCGCCGCTGGCCTCGCTGGCCCATTCGGGCGCGGAGCTGGTGCGGCGCGGCCAGACCGAACGGCTGCCGCAAATCCTGGCCACCATCGAAGAGCGCACGCGGCACCTGGAAAGCTTCATCCTCGGCTACGCGCGCTTTGCCAAGCTGCCCACGCCGCGCCTGGCCAGTTGCCCCTGGCCGCCGTTTCTCGACAGCCTGGCCGCGCAAGCTGTCTTCACGCTCGATGGCGAAGCGCCCGCGCAGCCGGCCGTGTTCGACGCGGCGCAGATGCAGCAGGCGCTGCTCAACCTGCTCAAGAATGCGCTCGAATCGGGTTCGCCGCCAGACAGGATCACCGTGCATGTGAGCTGCGCCCAGGGCCAGCTGCGCATCGAAGTGCGCGACCGGGGGCCCGGCATGAGCGGCGCCGTGCTGGAAAATGCGCTGGTGCCGTTCTATTCCACCAAGCGCAGCGGCACCGGCCTGGGGCTGGCGCTGGCGCGCGAAATCGCCGAGGCGCATGGCGGCAGGATCACCTTGTCGAACCGCGACGGCGGCGGCCTGGCCGTGATCATGGTGCTGCCCGTGCTGGAGCCGGGCTGAACGCGGCAGTTTTCTTTTGCACGGCGGCTGCTACACTGGCGCCATGAACATCGAATTTACCTCCAACACCAACGCCGCCTTCAGCCATCCCGGCCATCCGCCGGCCACCATCACGCAGCACCGCGGCATCCGCTACATGCACCTGGGGACCAAGTGGGTGCAGGGCGCCATGCGGCTCGACAAACCGGACGCCATCGAACTCGAATACGTGCAGATGATGATGATGTGGATGCTGTTCAAGCCGGAGCCGAAACGCATCGTGCAGCTGGGCCTGGGCAGCGCCGCGCTGACCAAGTTCAGCTACCGCCGCTTTCCCGACGCCAGCGTGACGGCGGTCGAACTGAACCCGAACGTGATCGCCATCTGCGGCGCCCAGTTCGCGCTGCCGCCGAACGACGCGCGGCTCGACGTGCGCGAAATGAACGCGCTTGACTTCGTGCTCGATGCGGCCAACCACGGCACCGTGGACGTGCTGCAGGTCGACCTGTACGACGAAGAGGCGCGCGGCCCCGTGCTCGACACCCCCGAGTTCTACCAGGCCTGCTTCGATTGCCTGACGGACGACGGCATCATGTGCACCAATGTATTCGGCGACTTCCCCAACTACGACAAGAACCTGCAGGCGATGGAACTGGTGTTCGACGCCGTGGTGTGGGTGCCGGAAGTCGAAGACGAAAACATCGTGGTGGTAGCCTTCAAGAAGTCGCCCCTGCTCGACTTCAGCGAGCTGTACGAGCGCGCCGCCACCATCAGGAAGCAATACAACCTGCCGGCCAAGAACTGGGTCAACGGCCTGAAACAATGGATGCTGGACCAGCAATAAAATCTTTTTCCTTAACAAGCATGGAGCACAAGATGACGATCAAGCGAGTATTCCTGGCCGCGGCCCTGGGCGCGGCAATGGCCCTGGGCGGCAGTGCCGCCGCGGCGGACAACACGGGCGACGCGGCCCTGAAGGCGGCAATTGCAGGCAGCGCACGCACGCCTGCCAACGTGGTGCGCGATGGTGCACGCCACCCGTATGAAACCCTGAGCTTTTTCGGCATCAAGCCGACCATGACGGTGGTGGAATTGTCGCCCGGCGCCGGCTGGTACACCGAGATCCTGGCGCCCTATCTGCGCGAGCAAGGCAAGCTGATTGCCGCCGGCAGCGACCCGCAGGGCAGCGAAGGCGCACGCCGCAGCGCGGCCCGCTTCCAGCAGAAACTCGACACCAATCCGGCCGCCTTCGACAAGGTGGAAATCGGCGCCTTTTCGCCACCTTCCACCTACCGTATCGCACCGAAAGGCACGGCCGACATGGTGCTGACCTTCCGCAATATCCACAACTGGATACCGGTCGGCGAAGACGGCCTGAAGGTCTTGTTCGGCCAGGTCTACGACAGCCTGAAACCCGGCGGCGTGTTCGGCGTCGTCGAACATCGCCTGCCGGCGAACAAGCCGCAGGACGCCACCGCCAGCAGCGGCTACCTGCATGAAGCGTATGTGATCAGGCTGGCCGAAAACGCCGGCTTCAGGCTGGCGGGCAAGTCGGAAATCAATGCCAATCCGAAGGATACGGCCGACCACCAGGGCGGCGTATGGGCGCTGCCGCCCACCTACGCCAACAAGGATGTCGACCGCGCAAAATATGAAGCGATCGGCGAGAGCGACCGCATGACGCTGAAGTTCGTCAAACCCTGATGCAGTGCAGGTCGGGTTGGCGCCAAGCGCGTAACCCGACAGCATTGTTGGCATGTCCATATTCACCGCAACACCAGTTTTCGCTGGCGCCATCGTTTCCTGGCGCTGGCAGAGACGGGTTCGATGGCATGGAGCCAAATCGTTTATTCTTTTTTGGCAGTCTTCTTGACCGGCACCAGGGTCAGGTCCTGGAAGTCATAGCTGAAGTCCGTCTCGGACGATACCGGCTCCATTTTCACCTGGTCGATGCTGCCATCGGGCTTGAGCGAAAACGTCACATAGGCGTCGGCGTTGAAGTTGCGTTCCTTCCAGCGCACGATGAAGGTATCGTGCTGCCAGTGTTCGAGTTCGCCCGTCAGGTCCGGCGTACGCGTGAAGGTGAGGATGTGCTTCTTGCCCTGCGGCGCGATCACCACCTTGCCATACCAGGCGTCTTCGTATTCGCCGTCATACGCTGCCAGCGGCAGCGAAGGCTGCGATTTGGCGGCGCGTGCGGCCGAGGCCTTGCCCTGCTTTTTCACTTCCTCCGCATGCATGTCCTGCTCCACCTTGGACACGATGCCGATCCAGTCCGACGGCGCGACATTGAGGTAGTGGTCGACAATGCGCCACTGCAGCGCCGTCATCGAGCCGCCGTTTTCCGCATTCGTCAGTATCGCCACGCCCAGTTTCGCCTGCGGCACCATCACCACGCGCGAGTAAAAACCCTGCAGCGCGCCGCCATGCATCGCCACCTTCATGCCCTGGTAGTCGCGCAGCTGGAAGCCCAGGCCATAGGCGCTGAAGTTCGGCTTGGTGGCGGCCAGCGCCGGCTTCGGTTCGCCGATCTTGATCGGGGTCTGCGCCGTCCACAGCTCATTGGCCTGCTTTGCGCTGATCAGGCGCGCGTCCTTGCCGTCCTGGTCCTGCACGCCGGCGATCTTGCCGCCATCGAGCAGCACCATCATCCACCTGGCGATATCTTCCGCATTGGTGTTGATGCCGACCGCGCCGACGGCATTCGGTACCGGCATCGATTTGACGGCGGCGATCTTGCCGTTGATCTTGCTGTGCGCATTGGCCACGTCGGGATTGCCCGCGTTTTCCGCCAGGCTGGTGGTGGTGCCGGTCATGCCCAATGGCGCGAGGATGCGTTCGTGCATGGCCTCGCCCCAGCTCTTGCCGGTCTTCTCGGCGATGATCTTGCCGGCCACGATATACAGCAGGTTGTCGTAGGCGTAGCTGGCGCGAAAACTGGTGGCCGGACGGATATAGCGCAGCTTCTCGATGATCTCGTCGGTGGTAAACGTGGTGGTCGGCCACCACAGCAGGTCGCCCGCGCCCAGGCCCAGGCCACTCCTGTGCGTGAGCAGGTCGCGGATGGTCATCTCGCCCGTCACGTACGAGTCGTGCATCTGGAAGCCGGGCAGGTGCTTGGTGACCGGATCGTCCCAGGCCAGCTTGCCTTCGTCGACCAGCATGGCCAGCGCGGCGGCCGTGAAGCCCTTCGAGTTCGAGGCCACTTCGAACAGCGTCTTGCTGTCTACCGGTGCCGGCTCGCCCAGCTTGCGCACGCCGAAACCGCGCGTGGCGATGACCTTGCCGTCCTTGACGATGGCGATCGCGATGCCGGGCACGTCAAAGGTTTTCAAGGCGCTGTTGACATCGCGCTCGAGGTCGAATGCCGGCGCAGGCACCTGCGCTGCAAGCGGTGCGCCGGAGACCGGATCGGCGGCCATTGCCGGCAAGGCGGCGGTTGAAAAAGCCAGTACGACGGCGGCGGCAAGCGTCTGAAGCGGATGCATGTAGGTCATGTGTCAGGTTTCCTGGAAGTGGATCAATGTACTTGTGCAGCCATCAGCTTGTCGACGCTTTCCTGCGTCACCGGATGGTAGCGTTCGCGCGCCTTGGCATAGACGTCTTTCGCCCATTGCTGGCCTTGCGGCGTCTTCATCAGCGCGCCGTACAGCGGCACCACGAACTTCTGGCGGCCCACGCTCATCAGGAAAGTCTGCAGCGGCGCGCTGACGTCGTAGCCGGCGTTGACGGACGCCAGATAGAAGCGGTACGCCACTTCATTGTTGCCGCTCTTGCCCACGCCATAGGCGGCGTCCAGCTCGCGCAGCTGCGCGGCGCTGGCGCGGCCGTTAATGTCGTTCAGGAAGTGCATCGATTCGATGGCGATCCACTTGTCCATGCCCAGCTCCCTGGTCGGCAGCGTACCCTTGAGCCAGGCGTCGCGGTGCTGGTCCAGCAGCGCCAGGCGCGGCGACACCACGTGTTTGGCGCCGGCCGGCACGCCGGTGCCGTACAGCCATTCGTTCAGTTCCGCTTCCGGCATCACCGCGGGATGCTGCGCCAGCAGGTTCTTGCGCAGGTAGGCGATGAACTGGTCGGTCGTCACGCTCTGGAACGCGTGCTGGTCGAACCAGCCGCGCAGGAACGCATCGAACACCTTGCGGCCCGCGCGCTGCTCCATGGTGGCCAAAAACCAGGCGCCCTTCGGATAGATGATGCCGTCGTCGGTATAGGTCTCGGCAGGATTGGCGTCCGCGTCGCGCGTGAGCAGCGCCGTTTTCGCGGCCGGCAGTTGCTTGATCGAGGCGGCCAGTTCTTCCTGGTCGACCTGCACACCCATCTGCGCCACCTCGCTGCCGTACAGCTGCTCGACGATGCGGGTGGTGACGTAGGTGGTAAAGCCCTCGTTGAGCCACATGTGCTTCCACGAGGCGTTGGTGACCAGGTTGCCCGACCACGAATGCGCCAGTTCATGCGCGATCAGGTCGACCAGGCTGCGGTCGCCCGCGATCATGGTCGGCGTCAAAAAGGTCAGGCGCGGGTTTTCCATGCCGCCGTAGGGAAACGATGGCGGCAGCACGATCATGTCGTAGCGCCCCCAGCGATAAGCGCCATACAGCGACTCGGCCGCCTTGATCATTTTCTCGGTATCGGCCAGCTCGTATTCGGCGGCCTTGATGCGCGGCGGTTCGGCATACACGGCCGAACGCGGACCGAGCTTCCTTACTTCCAGCTCGCCGATGGCGATCGCCAGCAGGTAGGACGGAATCGGCTGCGGCATGCGGAAGGTCCAGCCACCCTTGCCGGTCGCTTTCTCATCGTTCTCGGCGCTCATTACCACGCGCATGCCGGCTGGCGCCTCGATGCGGGCGCTGTAGGTAAAACGCACGGCCGGGGTATCCTGCGACGGCACCCACGAGCGGGCGTTGATGCTTTGCGACTGGCTGAACATGAACGGCAGCTTGCCCGACATGGTCTGCTGCGGCGTGAGCCACTGCAGCGCGATGGCGCCCGGCGCCGTGTGGTAGTACACGCGCACTTTTTCAGGCTGGCCGGTGGTGGTGATACGCAGCGCCTGGCCCTTTTCGGCGTCGAGCGCGTCGAGCTGGAACGGCGCCATCTGCCACGCGCCGCGCTTGTCCTGCACCTGCACCCTGGCGATCGCCAGGTCGCGCGTGTCGAGCACCAGGGTGCGCGCAGCGGGGTCGATCCACTTGAGGGTCAGCTCGGCATAGCCGGACAGGGTCTTTTGCGTGAAGTCCGCCTTCAGGTCCAGCTGCAGGTCGCGCGTGCGCACCTGGTCATAGCGCGCATAACTGAGGGGATCGGCGTGCGCGGCCAGGCTGGCCTGGCACAGCAGCGCGCAACCGAGGGCGCGCAGGAAAGTCATCGTTTGCATGGCCGTCTTTTGAATGATTTGCGAAAGCCCTGGCACATGTAGGCCGGGGCGTCGCGCAGAATAGCACTTCCGCGCCAGGCAGGCAGAAAAAAGCGCCGGGCAGGCCGTGATGGCGTCCGCGCAGCGCCCCTGCGCCAGCAGCACACCGGCAAAACTGATTACCCCCCCCAGTCGCCCGCACAGGCCAACCGGGCCAAGCGGGCCTGAAAAATGCCGAGGGCAAGGCGCAGCGACGCAGGCAGTACGCATGTACGACAAGGAGCTGCAACGCGGCCATCGGCATTTTCTCAGGCTCGCGTCTTCGGCCCGCCGTTTTTACGTTTTTATGCTTTTCAATGCGTCGAAGAAGCCGCCTGAAACAGGCCTTACTTCCCGCCCTGCTTCGCTTCAGGCGCCTTCTCGGCCGGTTTTAAAGGCGTACCGAAATCCTTCATCAGATTGTCCTTGTCGCGGTCCTGCTTGAACAGCTCCAGGCGCGACGGCGTGATGCGGCGCGGCCAGGCATTGTTGCTGGTATCGATGTCGGCCGTCTCCCAGTACGGGTCCTGCACCAGGCTCACCATCGGCTCGTCGGTGACAATCACCTTGCTGATTTTCGCCGGCGAATAGCGCCACACTTCGGCCGGCACGCGCTCGATGATCTTCTTGCCGCTTTTCAGTTCGATTTCCAGGATCAGCGGCATCACCAGTCCGCCGAGATTGGAAAAGTCGACCAGGTACAGGTGCTTGCCGGCGTTGCGCTGCTCCAGCAGTTTTCGCTCCCACGGCTCCAGCCCTTCCAGTTCTTCGGCATAGCTGTTGCGGTCCTTGTTGGTGACGGTGTAGTCGCCGTGCTGGTTGTAGAAATCCTTCAGCGACGGATCGAGGTCGACCTTCTTCGGCATGGCCTTGTTGCGCTGGTCCGAGATCGAGACCGGCTGCGCGTCCTTCTGGGCTTTTTTCCAGGCCTTTTCCACCTCGGGGTTCCTGGTGCTGACGCCATATTCGCTGATGCCGTCGATGCTGATGTCGACCGCGTCGGTGCCATAGAACCAGCCGCGCCAGAACCAGTCGAGATCGGTGCCCGAGGCATCTTCCATGGTGCGGAAAAAATCGGCTGGCGTAGGCCGCTTGAACTTCCAGCGCTGCGCATACTGTTTGAAGGCGAAGTCGAACAGCTCGCGCCCGAGGATGGTCTCGCGCAGGATATTGAGCGCGGTGGCCGGCTTGTCGTAGGCATTGGCGGTGAACTGCAGCAGCGACTCCGAGTTGGTCATGATCGGCACCTGGTGCTCGCTGCGCATGTAGTCGACGATCTTGCGCGGCTCGCCATTCCATGACGGGAAATGCTCTTCCCACGCCTGCTCGGCCAGGTACTGCACGAACGAATTGAGGCCCTCGTCCATCCAGGTCCACTGGCGCTCGTCCGAGTTGACGATCATCGGAAAATAATTGTGGCCCACCTCGTGGATGATCACCCCGATCAGGTCGTATTTGGTTTTTTTCGAATACGTCAGTTCGCCCGTCTTCTTGTCCTTCACGGGACGCCCGCCGTTAAAGGCGATCATCGGATACTCCATGCCGCCGACGGCGCCGTTGACCGACAGCGCATTCGGATACGGATAGTCGAAACTGTATTTGTTGTATTGCTCGATGGTGTGCGCGATGGCGCGGGTGCTGTATTGCTGCCACAGCGGATTGCCTTCGTTCGGGTAGTAGGACATGGCCATCACGCGCTTGCCGCCGCTGTTCAGACCCTGCGCATCCCAGATGAACTTGCGGCTCGACGCCCACGCCACGTCGCGCACATTGGCCGCCTTGTAGTGCCAGGTTTTCATGGCCGTGCTGCGGCCCTTTTCCGCCGCCAGCGCTTCGGCCGGCGTGACTACCATCACCGGCGTGTTGCTGCCCCTGGCTTTTGCCAGGCGCTCGCGCTGCGCGCCCGAGAGCACCTCCTGCGGGTTTTGCAGTTCGCCCGTGGCGGCCACCACATGGTCGCCGGGTACCGTCAGGTACAGCTCGTAGTCGCCGAATTCCAGCGTGAATTCGCCGCCACCGAGGAACTGCTTGTTCTGCCAGCCCACCGCATCATAGTAGGCGGCCATGCGCGGAAACCACTGCGCCACCTGGAAGATCGTGTTCTTGTCCTCTTCAAAATACTCGTAGCCGGAACGCTCGACCAGCACCTTCTGGTCGTTGATCAGGTACGACCAGGCGAGATTGAAAGTGATGCTCTGGCCGGGTGCCAGCGCCACCGGCAGGTCGATGCGCAGCATGGTCTGGTTGACCACGTGCGCCAGCGGCTGGCCATTGGCCGACGTAATGGCGCCCAGCTTGAAGCCGCCATCGAAGTCGCGTCCCGCGTGAATCGCGCGCAGGTCCTCGAACTTCAGGGCCTGCTCTTCGTCGCCACCCAGCCACGCCTGGCGCGACGGCGCGCTCAGCACGCGGCGCTGGTCGGCGTCCTTGCGCAGGCCGTTCTGGTCCAGCTGCAGCCACAGGTAGGCCAGGCTGTCGGGCGAGTGGTTGTGATAGGTGATCTGCTCGCTGGCGGTGATCTCGCGGCGCTCTTCATCGAGCCTGGCGCGGATCACGTAATCGGCGCGCTGCTGCCAGTAGGCGTGGCCCGGTGCGCCGGAGGCGGTGCGGTAGCTGTTCGGCGTGGGCAGCAGTTCTTCGAGCTGGCGGAATTTGTCGTCGAACGGCGCGGCCGGGCCGCAGAAGGCGGGCAAGGCGACAAACAGGGGCAGACACAGGGCAAGCAAGCGGACCAGGACCGGCATGGCATTCCATCGGAAGTTGGGGGACAGTCAGGCATTTTAAGTCCAGACGGTTGGCAGAATACTGATTGTTGTGCCATGCCCACAAGGGTATCGGACAGCGCAACGGCCGCTGGCGCCGGCTGCGGCATTGGCGTATGATGCGCCTCGAACATTGGGGAGTAGTCGTCCCGCGCCAGCCAGCTACCTGGCTACGCGGGAACCTGTATCAACATGATTGGCCCGCAGGCCATGGTGCAGGTGGTCGAAGAACTTGACGAGACCATTGATCCGGGGCGGCCGCACAGGGCCGGAGTCGCCCGTGGATCATTGGTTATCGTCCGGCCCGCGTACCTTGAGTCACTCCCATGGAAGCCTTCCTGATCTCCACCGGCATCGTCGGTCTCGCCGAAATCGGCGACAAAACCCAGCTCCTCGCCTTTGTGCTGGCCGCGAAATTCCGCCGGCCGCTGCCCATCGTGCTGGCCATTTTTGTCGCCACCATCGTCAACCACGCGTTTGCCGCCGCCATCGGCGCCTGGGTCACCAGCCTGCTGGGGCCGGACGTCTTGCGCTGGGTGCTGGGCGTATCGTTCCTGGCGATGGCCGCCTGGACGCTGATCCCCGACAAGCTCGACGAGGAAGACACGAAGCTGGCCAAATACGGCGTATTCCTGACCACCCTGCTGGCTTTTTTCATGGCCGAAATGGGCGACAAGACGCAGGTTGCCACGGTGGCGCTGGCGGCCCGCTACCACGATGTTTATGCCGTGGTATTGGGCACCAC
This sequence comes from Janthinobacterium sp., assembly GCF_031995485.1. Lineage (NCBI taxonomy): Bacteria > Pseudomonadati > Pseudomonadota > Betaproteobacteria > Burkholderiales > Oxalobacteraceae > Janthinobacterium > Janthinobacterium sp. Next base: position 162,416 of record NZ_DAMAGB010000001.1, on the reverse strand, counting down.
GCTGGGCATGATGCTGGCCAATGTGCCGGCCGTCTACCTGGGTGACAGGATCGCCGGGCGCGTCTCGCTGCGCCTGGTGCACGGCATCGCCGCGCTGGTGTTTGCCGGGCTGGGCGCCGCCACCCTGCTGGGCGCCGGCGCCGCACTGGGCTTTTGAGGCGTCAGACCCGCAATGTCACCTGATACTCGCGGCTTTCGTCGCGCAGCGCGATGGTGTCGCCGGCAACAGCCACGCCGTCGACCGACAGGCCGGCGGCCTGTCCCTGCGCTTTTTCCACCGTGATGGCGTAGCTGCTGGCGCCGAAGCGGTAATGCAGCTTGAAGGTCTTCCACTCGGCCGGCATGACTGGCGCCAGGCGCAGCTGGTTCGCTTCGCGCGACACGCCCAGCAGGGATTCCACGATCAGGCGGTACAGCCAGCCCGACGATCCCGTGTACCAGCTCCAGCCACCGCGCCCGACGTGCGGCGAGACGGCATACACGTCGGCCGTCACCACATACGGTTCGACCTTGTAGCGCGCCACCGACTCGGCGTCTTCGGCATGGCGCACGGGGTTAATCATGCGCATCAGCTCCCACGCTTTTTCGCTGTCGCCCATGTGCGCGAACGCCATCGCGGTCCAGATCGCCGCATGCGTGTACTGGCCGCCGTTTTCACGCACGCCCGGCACATAGCCGCGGATGTAGCCCGGGTTCAGGTCGGCCTTGTCGAACGGCGGATCGAGCAGCTGGATCACGCCCGAATCGCGCCGCACCAGGCGCGCATCGACCTGGCGCATGGCGCCGGTGACGCGTTCCTGGTTGGCCGCGCCCGACAGCACGCCCCAGCTTTGCGAAATCGAATCGATCTGGCATTCCTCGTTGGTGTGCGAGCCGAGCGGGGTACCGTCGTCGAAATAAGCGCGGCGGTACCACTCGCCATCCCAGGCATGCTCTTCGACATTGGCCGACAATTTGGCCGCTTCGTCGCGGCAGAACTGGGCAAACGCCTCGTCGCCGCGCAGCACCGCCACCTCGGCAAAGCGCTGCAGCACTTCATACAGGAAGAAGGCCAGCCACACGCTCTCGCCCTTGCCGTGTTCACCCACCTTGTCCATGCCGTCGTTCCAGTCGCACGAACCCATCAGCGGCAAGCCGTGCACGCCCATGCGCAGGCCGTGGCGTATCGCCCGCACGCAGTGTTCGTACAGGTCGGCCGATTCGTTCGAGCGCACCGGCAGGTCGTAATACGAATCCTCCTCCGGCTTGACGGCGCGCCCTTCGATGAAGTGCACCACTTCCGACATCACATTGAGGTCGCCGGTCGCCTTGACATAGCGGCAGGCGGCCAGCGGCAGCCACAGATAATCGTCCGAGCAGTGCGTGCGCACGCCGCGGTCGGCTGGCGGATGCCACCAGTGCATCACGTCGCCTTCGAGGAACTGGTGCGCGGCGCTGACCAGCAGGTGGCCGCGCAGCAGCTCCGGCTTGGTATGAATCATCGCCATCGCATCCTGCAGCTGGTCGCGGAAGCCGTAGGCGCCGCCGGACTGGTAGTAGCCGCTGCGCGCCCACATGCGGCAGGCGATGGTCTGGTACATCAGCCAGCCGTTGGCGATCACGTCCAGCGTCGGCTCCGGCGTTTCGATGCGCACGGCGCCCAGCGTGGTTTCCCAGTGCGCGTGCACATTGGCCAGCGCCGCGCGGGCCGCATCCTTGCCCATGTGGCGCTGCACCATGGTGCTGGCGTCGGCATTGCGGCGTCCGCCCACGCCGAGGATGAAGACGATTTCGCGCTCCTGCCCCGGCTGCAGTTCGAACGGTACCTGGATCGCGGCGCAGGCGTCGAGTCCCGTGCCGGCCTTGCCCGACAAACGCACGCGGCGCAAGGCGGCCGGCTGCGCCAGGCTGCCGTTGCGGCCGATGAATTCATTGCGGTCGCAGGTGATCGAGCGGATGCTGGCGTCGGTATTGAAGAAGCCCACGCGGCCCGAAAACTCCGTGTTGTAGTTATTGCGCGCAAACAGCGCGCCACTGATGGTGTCCACTTCGGTCACCACATGCATGCCCGACTTGGCGCGCAGGTCGGCCATCACCCATTCCACGTAGCCGGTGACGGACAGGCGGCGCGCCACGCCGCTGTTGTTGCGCAGCTTGACGACCGAATATTTCACGGGAGCATCCAGCGCCACATAGGTACACAGTTCGCTGGCAATGCCGCTTTCCGTATGCTCGAACACGCTGAAGCCGAAGCCGTGGCGTGTCACGTAGTCGCCGGTACCGCGCGCCGGCAGGGCCGAGGGCGACCAGAACTGGCCGCTGTCTTCGTCGCGGATATAGAACGCTTCGCCGGACAGATCGGACACCGGATCGTTATGCCATGGCGTGAGGCGGAATTCATGCGCGTTTTCGCTCCAGGTATAGGCCTGGCCGCTTTCCGAAATCACGGTGCCGAACTGCGCGTTGGCCAGCACGTTCGACCATGGCGCCGGCGTGCGCTGGTCGCCGCCGGTGGTGATCACGTATTCGCGCCCGTCCGGCGTAAAGCCACCGAGGCCGTTTTCCAGGATCAGTTCACGCTTCGGTGCCTTGTGCGGCGCCAGCACCAGCTCGCGGCCGCCTTCCAGCATCAGTGGCGGCATGCGCAGCACGGGGCTCGGCGGACGCTTGACCTGTTCGGCCAGGGTGCCGCGCGTGTCGCTGATGATGGCGCGCGCCACCGATTGCAGCAGGATGCGGTCTTCGTTGGCGATCTGGTCGGCCAGGCGCACGAAGATGCCGCCCGGACGGTCGATCGCCTGCGCGTCGATGCCGGAGGCGATCAGGCCCATGATCTGTTCCTGCAGCAGCTGGCGGTAGCCCGACTGGTCCTCGTACCAGATCACCAGGTCGACCACCAGCCCTTTCAGGCGCCAGTAGGCATGCGCCTGCACCATCTGGCGCGCCAGTTCGATATTGGCCGGGTCGCGGATCTGCAGCAGCACGATCGGCAGGTCGCCGGAAATGGCGTACGCCCACAGGCCGGACTGGCCGCGATGGTTCTTGATCAGGATGCTGGCATCCGCGCGCAGCGAAGCGTTCGGATAAATGATGGCATTGGCCAGGCGCGCATACAGCTGCGCATCGGCTTCGCTGGCGTTCAGTTGGCGCAGCACCACCTGGCTGTGCGTCCAGGCCAGTTCGAACACGCGGTCGGCCAGATGACGGTCCTGGTACTTGTCGATCAGGTGCAGCGCCGCATCGCGCTGCTCGGCCATGCCGGTCACGCTGTCGATGGTGATGGCCTGGTCGGGCGCCAGCGTGATGACATAGCGGATCGCCACTACCGGATCGAGCACCGAGCCCTGGCCGCCGCTCAACGGCCCGTCCTGCTGCAGCGCCAGCGGCAGCTGCGCCGTGTTGCCGCGGCCGATAAAACGCGAGCGGTCGGTCTCGAACGACACTTCATAGTTTTCGGCGTCGTGCACCGTCATCACGTGCAGCATCCACGGCATCTGCTCGTCTTTCGAGCGCGGACGGCGCGTGCACAGAATCGCGTTTTCCTGCTGCAGGATTTCGGTCTGCACGAACAGTTTGCTGAATGCCGGGTGGGCCGCGTCGGCGGCCGCCGGCGCCATCACCACTTCGGCAAAGCTGGTGATCTCGATGCGCCGCTGGCGGTTCGAGTTGTTGCTGATGCGGGTGCGGCGGATCTCGATATCGTCCTCGGGCGAAACGACGATTTCCGTGTACAGGTCCAGCTCATTGTCGGCGCGGCGGAATTCGGCGCGCCCTTCCGAAAAGATCACTTCATATTTCTTCGGCTCGACCAGCGTCGGCTGGTAGGTGGTGGACCATACTTCGCCATCATCAAGGTCGCGCAGGTAACAGAAATTGCCCCAGTTGTCGCGCGTGCTGTCTTCGCGCCAGCGCGTCACGGACAGGTCTTTCCAGCGGCTGTAGCTGCCGCCGGCGTTGCTGACCATGACGTGGTAGCGGCCATTCGACAGCAGCTGCGTTTCCGGCACGGCGCTGTTGGCCTGCGTGAGGATGCGCATCGGCATGGTCTGCTCAGTGGCGCCGCTGCGCAGCACCGCCAGTTCGGCCGTGTTCGAGTAGAAGGCGCCGGCCTGCGGCGTGCGTTCCTGCAGCACCAGCAGCGCCGATTGCAGCAGCGGATCGGATTCGAAACGGCGCTGCATCGGACGGTCGTGCAGCAGGTAGCTGAGGGCCAGGAAACCCATGCCCTGGTGGTGCACCATGTACGAACGGATCACGGCGCTGGTCTGGCCGCGCGGCAGGCGCGCCGCCGTGAAATCGATCGCTTCGAAGAAGCCATAGCGTCCCATGTAGCCGGCCGCCTGCATGCGCTGCAGGTTCTGGCACGACTCTTCCGGTTTGACCATCAGCCCCATCATGCTGGCATACGGCGCGATCACCAGGTCGTCGGCCAGGCCGCGTTTCAGGCCCAGGCCCGGCACGCCGAACGCGCGGTACTGGTAATTGAGGCTGGCGTCGACCGTGTTGTAGCCGGACTCCGATACGCCCCACGGCACGTCGCGCTGGCGGCCATAGTCGATCTGCGCTTCGATCACCGAGTGATAGGTCTGGTCAAGCAGGGTATTCGGGTAGTTCGGCATCACCAGGAGCGGCATCAGGTACTCGAACATCGAGCCGCTCCATGACAGCAAGACAGGCTGGCCGGCCACCATGCACAGCTGGCGGCCCAGCGCAAACCAGTGCTCCTGCGGCAGCTGGCCCTGGGCGATGGCGATAAAGCTGGCCAGGCGCACTTCGGAAGCGAGCAAGTCGTAATAGCTGGCGTCGAGGCGGCGTTCGCTGACGTTGTAGCCGATGGCCAGCAGCTTGGTCGACGGGTTGTACAGGAAGCCATATTCGATCTGCGCGAAGTCGCGCGCCTGGCCTGCGGCCTGGGCGATATCGCGCACATTGCGGATCGCCTGCTCGCGTCCTTGCGCCAGCAGGCCGGCCAGCTCGGGCAGGATGCCGGCCGGCGCTTCCAGCGTGGCCAGTTCGCGCAGGGTCGGCACGCGCGCCAGCGAGCCATCGAGGCCCGCATGGGCAGCCCATGGCGCCAGCTGCAGCAGTTCGGCCAGCGCCGCGCGGCACTGGCGCGCCAGCGCATCGCCCCACATCGCCAGTTCGGTGTCGCTGTCATGCAGCGACAGCGTCAGCAGCGCGTCGGCGGCGCTGTTGGCCGCACCCAGGTAGGCGTGCCACTCCGAGAGGCTGGCTGGCGCCGCGTCGGCCAGCAGCAGCGCCAGCGCGTCGCGCGCGCCCTTGCCGTCACTGTCCGAGGTAATGAATTCCTGCAGCACCTGCGCCGTGGTGCGGATGCCGTCGACGATCTGCTTGCCGATAATCGGCGCGTCATACAGCTCGACCAGGCCAGGTTGCAATGTCAGCAGGTGGCCGGCCAGGTTGCCGCTGTCGACCGTCGAGATATACATCGGCTGCAGCGGTTTGCGCGTCTGCGTGTCGTACCAGTTGTAGAAATGGCCCTGGAAGCGTTCCAGTTCGCCCATGCTGTGCAAGGTGGCGCGGCTGCGCTCGATCAGCTGGCCCATGGTGATATAGCCGAAATCGTAGGCGGTCAGGTTCGACAGCAGCGCCAGGCCGATATTGGTCGGCGAGGTACGGTGCGCCACCACCAGGCTCGGATGCTCCTGCACGTTATCGGGCGGCAGCCAGTTGTCGTCCGGGCCGACGAAGGTGTCGTAATAGGCCCAGGTCTTGCGGGCCACGCCATGCAGGAACTGGCCCTGCTCGGCCGACAGGCGCGCCACGGCGCGTTCGATCGGACGGCTGATGCGCCAGGCGATGACGGGTGCGACCAGCCACAGCAGCAAGATGATGGCGGCCGCCGGCAAGGCTTCCGCACGCCAGGCCAGCAAGGCGGCAAACGTAGCTACTGCCAGCAGCGGCGAAATCCACATGGCGCGCCAGCTGTCGCCCAGGCCGCCATTCGAGCTGTGCAGATTGGAAGCGCGCCAGTCGAGCAGATGCTTGTGCGAAAAGTTCAGGCGCCACAGCGTGCGCACGATGGCGTCCAGGCTGATGAAGGCTTCATAAGGCAGGAACACGAGGGTCAGCATGGCGTGCGAAAACTGCACCCCGCAGCGGCGTTCGAAGGCGGCCAGATGCTGGCGCCACAGGGTGTCGCGCGGCTTGCGCAGCAGGTCGTACAGCGCCGAAACGACGGGTGGCAGGAAGATAATGGCCAGCACGGCCGCGCTCCAGAACGCCACCTGCGGCAAAAAGCCCCAGGTCAGCAGCAAGGACGCGGTGGTGGCCGGCGCGACCACGCTGCGGCGCAGGTTGTCGAACAGCTTCCAGCGCGACAGCATCGACAGCGGATTGCGTTCGCGCTTGCCGCCGCGGCCGGGCACGCGGCCCAGCAGCCAGCCGATCAGCTGCCAGTCGCCGCGGATCCAGCGCTGGCGGCGGCTGACGTCGGCGTCATAGCGGGCCGGATATTCTTCATACAGCTGCGAGTCGCTCAGCAGGCCGGCGCGCAGGTAGCAGCCTTCCAGCAGATCGTGGCTGAGGATTTTATTGTCGGGCAGGCGCTGGCCCAGCACGCGCTCGAACATGTCGAGGTCGTAGATGCCCTTGCCGATGAACGAGCCTTCATAGAACACGTCCTGGTACAGGTCGGACACGGTACGCGTGTACGGGTCGATGCCCGGCTCGCCGCCGCACAGCAGCTCGTAGCGCGAGGCGTTCGCGCTGGGCAGCGCCACCGCCACGCGCGGCTGCAGGATGCCGTAGCCGGCGATCACGCGCGAGCCGGCCGCGTCGAGCACGGGGCGGTTCAGCGGATGCATCATGGTGGCGATGAAGTGGCGCGCCGCGTCGCGCGGCAGCTGCGTGTCGGTGTCGAGCGTGATCACGTATTTGATGGTGCGCAGGCCGCGCAATTCGCCTTCGACCAGCGAGAATTTGTCGCGCGCGCCGCCGCGCAGGAACAGGTTCAGGTCGGACAACTTGCCGCGCTTGCGCTCCTGGCCCATCCAGGCGTTCTGCTGCGAATTGAACAGGCGCGGACGGTGCAGCAGCAGGAAGGGGCCGACCTGGCCCAGGTCTTCCGGATCGGCCGGATCGCCGTTTTCCTTGAACTGCTCGCCTTCGACGCAGTATTTTTCATTCAGGCCGCGGATCAGCGATTGCGCCAGGCGCAGCAGCGGCTCGTCGCCGGGCAGCGTCTGCGTGGGCGCATCGACAAAATCGGTCAGCAGGCAAAAGCGCAGGTTCGGATCGCGGTTCGACAGATAGCGCACTTCCAGCGCCTCGCACAGTTCCTTGACATTCGCTTCGCTGTAGATCAGCGTCGGCACCACCACGATGCCGCGCGCATCCGACGGGATGCCGGCCTTGTAGTCCATGCGCGGCAGCGGGTGCGGCACGGTCATCAGGGTGGCGATCCAGTTGACCAGGGCGACGGCCAGCTGGCTGCTGCCCAGCAGCGCCAGCACGCCGAGGGCCAGCAACGGCCAGCCGGTGACGCCGTAGCGCACGGCGCGTTCCAGCAGCAGCGCGCTGGCAGCCAGCGTCAGGAACGAGATCGCGCCCAGGTAGACGGCCAGCGGCGCCGCGCGCGCCGTGTGTTCCAGCGCCTCGCGCAATGGCAGCTTGGCGCCGGCCTGTTTTTCCAGGATCAGCACGCCGCGGCCGACCAGGTAGAAGCCGATATGGCCTTTGCGCGTGTCGTTGCCACCGCCATGCGTCTGCGCCAGCTGCACCGCCATTTCGGCCACTTCCAGTTCACTGCGCTCGCTGCGCTTGGCGATGCGTTCGATCGCATGGCGGTAGCTGTCGCGCGTGGAAAAGTCCATCAGGCCATAGGTGCCGGCAGGGTCCAGGCGCAAGGTCTGTTCGACCACGCTCATGGTCTCGACGAATTCCTGCCAGTCCATGGTACCGAGGAAACGCAGGCTGCCGATACTGTTGGCGATCGACACCTGGTCGGCCGCCTGCTGGCCGATTTCGGCCTGCACCTGCTGGTCGATGGTCAGGCCCGATTCGGCCAGTTTGTGGGTCAGCCACGACAGCGCCAGCGTCAGCGACGGGCTTTGTCCCTGCAGGCGGCGCGACAGTTCGGCGACAAACGCGCTGGTGGTGGGCGGGTTCGAGCGCGCCATGTCGGCCACCAGCAAAATCAGGCCGCTGGGGTTGCTGTCGGCGATCTCCATCATCTGGTCGGCCCAGCTGTTGGCCAGGTCGCGCTGCATGCGGTCGTCGGCCACGCGCGCGGCCACGCGGCGCAGGTTTTCGATCAGCGCCAGGCGCAGCATGATGGGCACGGCCCACAGTTCGCCCAGGGTCAGGGTGGCGACATCCTGGTAGGCCTCGACGAAGTGGCACAGGTTTTCCAGGTCCAGGTGGCCATCGCCATGCGAGATGATTTCCAGCGCAATTTTATACACGCGCGGGCAGCCAGCATCAACGCCGGTGGCCAGGCGCGGCAGTTCCTTGCTGTAGTTTTTCGGCAGGTGGCGCCGCGTGGTGCGAATCTGTTCTTCGATCAGGTAGAAATTATCGAGCAGCCATTCCGAGGCGGGCGTGACCTGGCGACCGCTTTTGACGGTCTCCGTCAGTTCATTGACGGTGGCGGTGATCAGCGCGGCATTATCGGCCAGGCGCGCCAGCAGGCGGTCGCGGCCGTGACGCTTGCCGACCGCATGGCCGGTGGCGATATTCTTGCCGTGCGCGGCCATCTGCATGGCGCTGAACAATTCCGAACGCAAGGGCAAGGCGTCGTCGCGTGCCGCGTCGAAGGTATCCCCCCCTCGGCCCGCATGGGGATCGCCCTGGAAAATGTCCTTGAGTCGGGAGAATTTTTCCTTGACTACTGCTGTGTACTCTTTCAACTTGGCCTCGCTAGGTGCGCGCATGAAGCGACGGCACCCGCCGCCATGCCAGGGCCGGTTTGCAGGAGCAAAGCAGAGACTGGCGAAGACGGAAAGCAAAGTACCGGAGCGTTGCGACGAATCTCAACATCAGAGAGATTTTCTGAACTTCATCGTAGGTGCGCGTGCGGTATGGCACCGTGCGCTAGCGAACATACGCGGGGCTTTGGCAGGGGTGCGGACCCAGAAAGTGTCCGCAAGGCAGGAAGAATGATTCTATTCGGTAAGAAAGCCATCCTGCAGAGTGGCTTTCTCACCACTCTGCAGGAGGAACAGGAACATTGCTGGATCAGGCGGCAAACGCCAGCGAGGGGCGCGTGGCAAGCGTGGCCATGGCCAGGCCGCCATTCAATTGCCAGGCGGCCTGGTGGCCGAGACGGTGCAGACAGGCGGCGGCCCGCGCGCTGCGGTTGCCGCTGCGGCAGACAAATACCAGCGCACGCTGCGGCTCCTGCAGCCAGCCGGCCACTTCACTGGCCAGGCGGCTCAGCGGCACGCTGTGCACGGCAAAGCCGTCGAACACGTTCGTGGCGCAGGCCGCATGCTCATACGCCTCGCGCACATCGATCACCATGGCGTGCGCATGCGTGCGCAAAAAGGCCGCCAGGCCAGCCGCATCGAGCTGCGGCGCGCCCGTCGTCACCTCGTGCTGTGCCGCGCGCACGGTAGTGCAGACGCTGCCATCGTCGCGCGAGGCGCACAGCACCGTATCAGGATGCACGGCATCGCCGCACGCGGCGATCGCCGCCTGCGGCGCCAGCGCGCCGACAAACGCAAAATCCCGGCCCAGTACATAAGCGGCTGCATCGCCACAGGCAACCCGGCGCAGGCCGGCGCCAAACGCCAGCCGGTCCTGCGCGTCGAACGCGTCCAGCTGCGTGATATCGAGTGCGGCAGCCAAGGCCTGGCGGGCCGCGTCGCCTTCCTGCGAGGTTGCAGTCTGCACGATGGCGCGCAGCCTGTAATCCTGGCAACGAATGAACGAGGCGATGCGCGGCACCAGCGCCGCCAGCGGATCGATCACGACACAGCTGGCACTGGCTGCGTCCGTCAGCAGCCAGGCGGTGCGCCCGTCGACGCTCAGCTCCGTCACGCCATCGCGCAGGGCCGCCAAGGGGGCCAGCGCGGATGGCAGCAGACAGCTGCTGCGCAGCGCCTCGCCACAGCGCTCGATGCGCTCGCAGGCGGTGGCGATCATCGCCTCGTCGCTCAAGGGGCCGAACGACAGGCGGATGGCCGAACTGGCGCGCCACTGCGGCACCTGCATCGCTTCGAGCACATAGCTGGGCAAGGCCTTTGAAGCGGAGCAGGCGCTGCCCGAGCTGACGCGCACGCCGGCCGCATCGAACAGGTCCAGCAACTCTTTCGACGACAGGCCCGGCACGGAAAAATTCAGGGTAGTCGGCAGCGACAGATCGAACGGCATATTGAACACGATGCCGGGCAAGGCCTGCTCCAGGCTGGCGGCGAGGCGTGTGCGGAACTGCGCCAGTTCGGCATGACTGCGGAAGGTGGTGCCGTCGCCCAGCGCTGCCAGCACCGCGCCCAGCGCGGCGATGCCGGCCATGTTTTCGGTGCCCGAGCGCTGGCCCGTTTCCTGGCCGCCGCCCATCATCAGCGGCGTAAACGGCGCGCCGGCGCGCACGTACAGCATGCCGATGCCTTTCGGCGCATACAGCTTGTGGCCGGAAAACGGCGCATAGTCGATGCGCGTGGCCGCCAGGTTCAGCTGCAGCTTGCCCAGCGCCTGCACGCAGTCGACCATCCAGTACGCATCCGCGCCGCGCTGGTGCAGCAGCTGCGCGATCGACGTCAGGTCGCTGATCACGCCCGTTTCATTGTTGGCCGCCATGGTGCACAGCATGGCGGTGTCGCCGATCAATTCACCCAATGCACCCAGGTCGTGGCGGCCATCGGTATCGACCGGCAGCTGGCGCAAGGTCAGGTTCAGGCCCAGCAAGCGGTTCCAGTGCGCCAGGCTTTCCGGCACCGCCTTGTGCTCGGTCGCGCCGTACAGCAGCAGGCTGCCGATGCGCTGGCCCGCATCGCGCCGCTCGCGCAGCGCGCACAGCGCCGACAGCACGGCCGTCTGGATGCCTTCGGTGGCGCCGCTGTTGAACATCAATCGCCCTTCCCCCGTGCCCAGCAGGCGGCGTGCCAGCTTGCGTACGCCGTCCATCATGGCTTTCGCCTGCAGGCCGGTGGCGTGCGTGCTGCTGGGGTTGCCATAACCCTGCGCCATGGCCGCGCTGGCGGCAGTGACGGCGGCAGGCAGGACGCTGGTGGTGGCATTGCAATCGAGGTAGATGTCTTTCATGTTCGTCGCTTCGGTCAAGGTACAAGGTGGGCAGACAATCAGTCTACCAAGCGCTGCCCGTGAAGATATGCCAAAATACTCTGCATATCACCCTTTAAATAGCATGTACATGCTACTAAACCTTTAAAATAAAAATGAACTCACCTGCCGCCCCCCTCGACAAATTCGATTGCGCCATCCTGGCCGCGCTGCAAAGCGACGGCACGCTGTCGATCGCCGCGCTGAGCGAGCGCATCGGCCTGTCCGGCACGCCCTGCTGGAAACGCGTCAAGCGGCTGGAAGAAGAGGGCTATATCGAGAGCCGCGTGGCCATCGTCAACCGGCAGAAAGTGGGCCTGCCGGTTACCGTGTTCGTCAGCGTGCGCACCGGCCAGCATGATGAAAAATGGCTGCGCCGCTTTGCCGCCGCCGTCATCGTGATGCCGGAAGTGCAGGAATTTCACCGCATGAGCGGCGATATCGACTACCTGCTGAAGGTGGTCACCACCGATATCAAGGGCTATGACCTGTTCTACAAAAAACTGATCAAGGCGGCCCAGCTGCTGGGCGTGTCGTCGGCGTTTTCGATGGAACAGATCAAATACAGCACGGAGCTTCCTCTGGAACTGATCGCGCATGGCTTGCCGGCCTGAGATTGATTATTTGATCTGCATGATTGCACTTTCACCACGTTGCTGCATCGCAACATAAACTGATCCAAAGACAGGCTTTTATGCCGTGCCGCCACTGACAGTCGGTATACTTCGGTGCTTGCCTGCACTATTGCGCGGGCCTACGCACAAGGCTTTCCATGCACCTCCTCCGCCGTCTCTCGATCCAGAAAAAACTGATGTTCAGCATGGGCTTTTGCCTGCTGCTGTTCATGGCGATTTCGTCCTTCCTCAGCGTGCGCATGAGCAGCGACTATGTACGCGAGCGCGTGGTCAGCCAGGAGCTGCCGGCCCAGGTGGGCGAGATTCGCAACGATGTGCTGCGCCAGATCAGCCAGCCGCTGGCGGTGGTGCAGACCATGGCCAACGATACCTATCTGCAGGACTGGGAAGACGCCGGCCTGCCCGACGAGGGCATCGCCAGTTTCCAGCGCTACGCCACCGCCATCAAGACAAAAAACAAGGCGGCCTCGATCAACTGGGCTTCGGGCAATACCGGCAAATACTTCACCACCGACGGCCTGCTGCGCACCTTGGACAAGAACGCCGCGTCGGACCAGTGGTTCTACGGCCTGCTGGCCAGCGGCAAGGCCTATACGCTCGATATCGACAAGGCCGTCGATTCGGACAGCGTGATGTTGTACCTGAATGCGCGCGGCCAGACGGCCGGCGGCAAGCCGTACGCGGCCGGCCTGGGCCTGGCTATCAATGCGCTGGCCGAAACCATCCGCAGCTACCGGATCGGCCAGACCGGCTATGTGTATCTGGTGCGCGCCAATGGCACCGTGCTGATCCATCGCGATGCGGCGCTGGCCGATGGCAAGCACCTGATGAAAGACTTGCCGGGTTTTAACGAACAACTGAGCGCCAGCCTGCTGACGGGTAAAAAATACGCCTCCAGCATCTACAGCGCGCCGGGCGGCAAACGTTTTGTTGCCGCTTCGTTTGTGCCGGAACTCAATTTGTACGTGGTGGCCGAAGTACCGGAAGCGGAAGTGCTGGGCAATGTGATGCGTTCGGCGCTGATCGCCGCGCTGGTGGCCGGCCTGGTCGGTGGCGGCGTGGCCCTGCTGATCATCTACGTGATCAGCCGCGCGATTGCCGCGCCGGTGGCGCGCGCGGCCGACATGCTGGGCGATATCGCCAGCGGCAATGGCGACCTGAGCCGCCGCATGGTGGTCGAGTCCAGCGATGAAGTCGGCGCGCTGGCCTCGGCCTTCAACCGCTTTGTCGCTTCGCTCAACATGACGATACGCGAAGTTCGCGACAGTACCGTGGCGATTGCAGCCGCTTCCAGCGAGATCGCCACAGGCAACCTGGATCTGTCGGCCCGCACGGAAAGCCAGGCGTCGAGCCTGGAGGAAACAGCGGCCGCCATGGAAGAGCTGACCTCGACCGTGAAGCAGAATGCCGACAATGCGCGCCAGGCCAACCAGCTGGTGGTATCGGCCTCGTCACACGCCATCAAGGGCGGCGATGTGGTGGGCCAGGTGGTGCAGACGATGAGTGCGATCACGGACAGTTCACGCAAGATCGCCGATATTATCGGCGTGATCGACGGGATTGCCTTCCAGACCAATATCCTCGCGCTCAATGCCGCGGTGGAAGCGGCGCGTGCCGGCGAACAGGGGCGCGGCTTTGCCGTGGTGGCCACCGAAGTGCGCAACCTGGCCCATCGCTCGGCGGCGGCGGCCAAGGAAATCAAGGACCTGATCGTCGACTCGGGCAGCAAGGTTGAGGCCGGCAGCAAGCTGGTCGATGCGGCCGGCGCCACCATGCAGGACATCGTCGTGTCGGTGCAGCAGGTGGCCGACCTGATGGGTGAAATCGCTTCGGCCAGCCAGGAACAAAGCCAGGGCATTGCGCAAGTGAACGCGACGGTGACGCAGATGGATGATGCGACCCAGCAAAATGCGGCGCTGGTGGAAGAAGCGGCAGCGGCCGCCCAGTCACTGCAGGATCAGGCGGCGCGCCTGGCGCAGGTGGTCAGCGTATTCACACTCGAGGAAGCTGGCCACCAGCCAGGTCAACACCTGATGCTCAGATAGCTGGCTGCTTGAGCGTGGCGGCGTGCTTGAAAAAGTCGTAGATGCCGCTTTCGCTCATGCGGCGCGCGTTTGCCAGTTCGCCGCCCTTGGTGGCGTACAGCACCTGGTTGTCGCTGCTGGAGACCAGCACGGCGGCCGGAATGCCCTTTTTCAGCGGATTGCCATACGCATTCGCCACATCGAGGTTATGGTCGAAGTTGCCCACGTCGACTTTGACGACCTTGAATTCCTGCTTCATCAGTTCCGCATTTTTGCCTTCCTTCAAGGCCTTGTCGAGCGCGCGGCAGTCTTCGCACCAGTTGGCGCCAAAGATCAGCAGCACCGGCACATGGGCGGCCCTGGCGTCGGCCAGCGCGCGGGCTACCTCAGCCTTGGCATCGGCGGCGGCGTTGTACGGCAGATGCTGGGCGGCGGCCGGAGCAGTGGCGGGCGTGGGCGCGGCAGCCAGGGCGGCGCCGGACATCATGAGGCTGGCAAGGATAAGGGCAAGACGCATGCGGACTCCTGGTAAGAAAAACATGGGGCAGGCTGCACGGTGACAGCGAGCGCGACTGTATAGAATATGCCTGCAGCACAGAAATATCTACAACTGATTCGCACTGTGCTTATGCGTAAAACATATAAGCGCGCCGGCAACAAATGGTAACGCATGGGATAATGACAGGCTGATACCGCGCAGCGCGAAGTACAACGCGCCTTCCAACCATGTCCACTTCCCTATTCTCCCGCTGGCTGCCGCAACCGAACAATGGCAGCCGCCGCGAACAATTGCGCGCCTGTGCCGGCGCCATCTGCGGCCTGCTGCTGACAGGCCTGACCTGCCATTTCCTGCTGGCCCCCGACAGCGCCAGTGTCTACCTGATCGCGCCGATGGGCGCCTCCGCCGTATTGCTGTTCTGCCTGCCCGCCAGCCCGCTGGCCCAGCCGTGGTCGGTAGTGGGCGGCAATGTGGTGTCCGGCCTGGTCGGCGTCGCCTGCGTCAGGTGGCTGGGGCCAAGTGTGGGCGTGGCGGCGCTGGCCGCCTGCCTGGCGATTGCCGCCATGTTTGCCTTGCGCTGCCTGCATCCGCCCGGCGGCGCGGTGGCGTTGACCACTGTCGTCGGCGGCGCCAGCGTGCAGGCAGCCGGCTTCGAATTCGTGTTCGTGACGGTGCTGTTCAATTCGGCCATCCTGGTCGCCTGCGCCGTGCTGTACAACAACCTGACAGGACGCCGCTATCCGCACACGCAGCAACTGGCGCCCGCCCATCCGCACGCGACCAGCGACGAGGCGCCGAGCGCGCGCCTGGGCTTTACAGCCGATGACCTGGATGCGGTACTGCGCCAGCACGGCGAGGTGCTCGACATCAGCCGCGACGACCTGCAGGCGATCTTTTTGCAAACCGAATTGCGCGCCTACCAGCGCCGTTTCGGCGTCGTCACCTGTGCCGACATCATGTCGAAGGATGTGCTCAGCGTGGAATTCGGCACGCCGCTCGACGACGCCTGGCGCATGATGCGCACGCACGATATCGGCGCCCTGCCCGTGCTGAACCGCGCACGCCGCGTGACCGGCATCATCACGCAGACGGACTTTTTGCGCCACGGCGGCCTCGACGACTACCAGGGCATGCGCCACCGCCTGCGCGCCATCCTGCAGCGCAGCGGCCTGTCGCATACGGATCGCCCGGAAGTGGTGGGCCAGCTGATGACGGCACGGCCACGCACGGCGCGCCTGGGCACACCCATCATCGACCTGGTGCCGCTGATGGCCGACGCCGGCTACCACCATATTCCCATCGTCGACGACGAAGACCGGCTGGCCGGCATTATCAGCCAGTCCGACCTGATGGCGGCACTTTATGAAACGCGATTTGCCGAGGCGGCCGCATGAAGACCTTCGCTGCCCTGCTGTCCGGCCCCGCCGGCACCACCTCCGTTACCGCCCATTTCTTCGGCAAGCAGCTGGTGCTGCACGACCTGGGCATCAGCGTGGAGATCGACCAACTCATCGTCAGCGTGGGCGGCATGGAGCAGCCCGAACTGTTCCTGAACTGGCTCGACACGCAGGGGCGGCAGGCGACGCTCCAGCCGCTGGGTGCGGAGGCCATCGCCACCGTGCTGCAGGACGCGCCGGCTTCCTTGCAGCCGCCGCTGCACAAGCTGTGGCGCGAACGCAAGCACAACCGGCGGCAGGTGTCCGGCTGGCTGGCCGGACTGACGAGCGCGGCGGTGCTGGCCGGCGCACTGTTCTGGTGGCAAGGCAGCAACGCCATCGGCGCGCTGGCCGGCCTGATTCCCCTGTCGACGGAAAAACAGCTGGGCGAGCTGGCGCTGGCGCAAGTGCGCGCGCAGGGCCAGCTTGCCGGCAGCGGCGCCGCACAGCAGGCGGTGCATGAAATCGGCCAGCGCCTGACGCAGGGCTCGCGCTACCAGTACCGCTGGTTCGTCAAGCAGGATGACAGCGTCAATGCGTTCGCCATGCCGGGCGGCATTATCGTCGTGCATACGGGACTGCTGCGCCAGGCGAGCAGCCCCGGTGAAGTGGCCGGCGTGCTGGCGCATGAAGTGCAGCACGTGGAACAGCGCCATTCCTTGCGCCAGATGATTACCAGCCTGGGCTGGGGCGCGCTGGTGGCGGTGACCATCGGCGATATCAGCGCCGTGGCCGCCATGCTGGCGCACCAGGCCGGCGCCATGTATTTCAGCCGCGACATGGAGGAAGAAGCGGACCGGCTCGGCGTACAAGCCTTGCAGCGTGCGCGCATCCGTCCGGACGGCATGCTGACGTTTTTCCAGAAGATGCGCGACGAAGACAGCGGCAAGACGGCCGCACCGGGCTGGATCTCGTCGCATCCGCAAACGGCGGCGCGCGTGCAGCGCGTGACGGCACTGATCGCTGGTACGCCCTGCCCGAACTGCCTGCCACTGGCCAGCAGTTCCTGGCAGGCGATGAAGGCGGCGCTGCCTGCGGCAGGCAAGCGGTAGGGAGCGCAATATTTCCTGCAAGCGAGTTGGGTGATGGCGTATGCTTACGCCCCGGCCGCTGTCCATCCCGACAGCGCCTCCCGTTCATTCTCCTTACCAAGGACATCGCGCATGAAGCATCGTTTTGTACTCGGCACCGTCGCCGCCTCCCTGTTGCTGGCCTTTGCACCACTGTCGCACGCGGTCCGGCCTGCCGCCACGACGGCAGCCAAGCCTGTCGCCGTCAGTTCGCCGCAAGCAAAGCAGCAATTGCAGGTCGTGGCCGACCAGTACTACGATGCGCTGGCCCGTTTCGAGCCGATCAACGCCACCGAGAGCGGCGACAACCGTTTTGACGACCAGCTGGGCTCGGCCATCGTGCCGGCCGCGCGCGCGAAACAGTTTGCCCTGTACCGCCAGTACCAGAAAACGCTGCGCGCGATTTCGCGCCAGCAGCTGTCGCAGCAGGACCAGATCAACTACGACATCCTCGACTATGAACTGGCGAGCGCCCTGTCGTTCGAGCGCTTTCCGGAATACCTGCTGCCCTTGAACCAGATGGACAGCATGCCGGTCACGCTGGCCAACTACGCCGGTGGCGAAGCCTCGCAGCCGCTGGTCACCGTCAGGCAGTACGACGCCTACCTGAGCCGGCTCGATCAATTGCCCGGCTGGATCGACCAGGCGATTGCCAACATGCGCACCGGCATGCAGAAGAACATCGTGCTGCCGAAGGCGCTGATCGAGTCCGCCCTGCCGCAATTCAAAAAGCTGGTCAGCGCCACGCCGCAGGACAGCGTGTATTACACGCCAGTCAAGAATCTGCCGGCCGCCTTCAGCGATGCAGACAAGGCGCGCCTGACGCAGGCATATACTGGCGTCATCAGCACCAGGCTGATGCCGGCCCTGCAGCGCCTGGCCACCTTCATGGAAACCGAATATCTGCCGGCCGGCCGCACCACCAGCGGCTGGAGCGCCCTGCCCGACGGCGCCGCCTGGTACCAGGCACGCGTGGCGGCCAGCACCACCACCGACATGAAGCCGGAGCAGATTCATGCGATCGGCCTGAAGGAAGTGGCGCGCATCCAGGGCCAGTACGCGATCGTCGGGCCGAAAATGGGCTATACGGGTCCGGCCGCCGGCCTGCCCGTGTGGGTCTCGGAGCAGGCGAAATTCCGCCCGTTCAAGACCGACCAGGAAGTGCTCGATGTCTACCGCAAGCTCAACGTGCTGTTGGACACCAAGCTGCCGGCCCTGTTTACCCTGGTGCCGAAAGCGCCGCTGGACCTGCGCCTGGAACCTGAACTGAGCCGCGACACGGCCGCCGACCACTATACGGCACCGGCCGCCGACGGCTCGCGCCCGGGCGTGTTCTGGTCGGTAGTGACCGACCCGAAACTGTATGGCGACACGGGCATGACCACCCTGTTCCTGCACGAAGGCAAGCCGGGCCACCATTTCCACCTGGCGCTGGTGCAGGAAATGGACCTGCCGAACTTCCGCCGTTTTGGCGGCAACAACGCGTTTACGGAAGGCTGGGCGCTGTATGCGGAAACGCTGGGCAAGGAAATGGGCCTGTTCGACGATCCGGCGCAATATTTTGGCCACCTGAACGACGAAATGCTGCGCGCCGTGCGCCTGGTGGTCGACACTGGCCTGCATACCAAGGGCTGGACGCGCGAGCAGACCATCAAGTACATGCGCGACACGCTCGGTTACGACGCCGTGGCGCGCAGCGAAACGGAACGCTATATGGCGTGGCCCGGGCAGGCGCTGGGCTACAAGATCGGCGCCCTGAAAATCATCGAACTGCGCCAGCGCGCGCAGGCCGCTCTCGGTGACAAGTTCAGCCTGCCGAAGTTCCATGAAGTGGTGCTCGGCGACGGCACCCTGCCCCTGAAACTGCTGGAAGCCAAGGTAGACCGCTGGATCGCCCAGCAATTGTAGGTCGGATCAGCGAGGCGCAGCCTCGCGTAATCCGACAACATTGTTGGCGTGCTGGTGCCGGGCCAGTTTTATACCATCAGAGGTAGAACGCCTGACAAAACCGTAGCGAGCGGCAGTGAGTTGCGGCTGAGAAGCGGAACTGTGCTTGAGCACAGTGAGCATCGGAGGCCGCAAATCGCGACGCGCAGTAGGTTATGTCAGGTGTTCTCACACCAGAAGGGCGGCGCTCATTGAGCGCACCTCTTCCTGAGACTCGGCCAGGATGCTTTGCAAAGTCTCGTTATCGATAATGAAGTCGATCACGGAGTCCGACGGCGTCAGCATTTCGATAAAGGTCGTCTGCAGCGGCGACGGCACCGGCGACAGTTGTTTCGCCAGCAGCAAGGTGTCGAGCAGGGAATCGGGAGGAATCGCCAGCAGGCCATCGCGCAGGCCTTCGATCGCGTCGCTGACGGGCGGCGGGATCAGCAGCTTCTTCATCACTTCGCGTGAAATGATTTCCTCGGCCGATTCCATCCAGTGTTCGCCATCTTCATCGAGCAGGCCGGGAAACTCGTCGGCGCGCGACAGCAGGTAAAAGCCGCCCACCTCGTGCACGATGCCGGCAAACAGCGCCGTGTCGGGGTCGACATGCGTGACGCGGCGCGCCAGCACATGCGCCAGCGCGGCCACATTGGCCGTATGCTCCCACAGCTGGGCCGCCTTCTGGCGCAGCAGCGGGTCGACGATCCTGCTGCCGAACTGGCGCACCACCATCGCCGCCACCAGCGCATACAGATTGCGGTAGCCCATGCGCATGACGGCCGCGCGCACGCTGGTCACGGGCGGCGCATCGCCGCGGCTGTAGACGGCCGAGTTGGCCAGCGCGACGGTACGCGCCGCCAGCAGGGGTTCGGCCAGCACCAGTTTGATCGCGTGATCGATATGGCAATCGGGTTCCGCCAGGGCCAGCTGCAACTGCAACGCGGAGTTGACACTGGTGGGAAACACCAGTTCACCACGTACCGCCTGCGACACAATCAATCCGAATGCCTGTAGTTTATTCATCGCGCTATCAATCCGTCCCGGATATTGTTTTAGTGTGGCACCACTTTATATCAGAAACTTCGCCATCCTCCAGCGCGATTACTATCTGCTGACCTCAGGCAAGGAAATCGACTTTAACGCCAGTTCGTCACCGATCACGAACAGCTTGGGCTGCTGCAGGACCTGCAGCAAGAAGGGCTGGCCCTCGCGCAGGCGCCGCTGGTAGTCGGCCAGCGTATACAGATTGGGATTGATTTTGCGGCGCAAGGTTCGCTCGGCCGGCGCGAGGCGGGTCAGCAAATCGCCATAATTGGCCTCGTCGGCCACCAGCAGCAGGTCGATCTCGCCACCCGGCAAATCCTGGCCACTGCCCGTGGCGCCATACACGAAGGCCAGTTGCAGCTGCATGCGCAACGAACCCAGAGTGCTGCTCAGCACGCCCACCAAACCAAACGTCTTCTGCACCAGCCCGCTCAGTTCGGGATACACCAGGCTTTCCTTGTTGGCCCAGAAGCGCCGCACATTGCCGATGCGCTCCGACGTGATCAGCCCCGCATCATGCAGCCGCCGCAATTCGCGCTGTGCCGACGCGCTGCCCAGCCCTGTCAGCCGCATGATCTCGTTCAGGTGAAAGCCTTCGTTGACGCGGACAAACAGCAGTGCCAGCAGCTTCTGCTGGGCGGGAGAGAACAGGGCTTGGGCAATCATGCGCCAGATCTTAGCACGAGCACGCTGGAAACTGGCGCGGCAGGCGCATGAGCCCATGCGTCAACGGAGTCGGGCGGCAAGAGGACATCGTGCATAATCGCCTGTGTTTGCGCGGTCCACGGTTGGCCGCAACGCCGCACTCCATTCCAACTTGGTGGACCAGCCACCGTCTTCAAAGGAGCATTGACATGTCTTCTGCCACCAGCAGCGTGGTCGGTTTTGTCTCGGGCCAGCTCGATACGGCGGCCTTTGAACAACTTCTTTATACCGACGCAGACACCGAGCATTGGTTGTCGGCGCAGCCGGCGCCAAGATATGCGCATACGGGCCACACGCTGTATCACTACCTGATCTCGCTCGACCTGCGCAATCCGGCAGATGCGCTCAATGCACAGGGCGCGCTGCACGACTTCCTGCAGGCCGCCGGCATTGCGGTCGCCGTTTCCGACAAGCCTGCCGAGCTGCACGCGCTGTTGCTGGCGGCGCAGCCGAAGTGGCTCGATGTGGAGCCGGCCTATGTGGCGGCGCTGCTGGACACCGCGCCGCAGCACGCGAAAAAAAGCGAACGCACGCAGTGGCTGCGGGCAAAACTGCTGGAGCTGTTTTGTTATGCAAAGAAGCCGCCCCGCTGGCTGCAGGCGCCCGCCTGGCCCATCGGGCCGCACGGCCCGCTGGTGTTCCTGGGACAGCTCGCGGTGGACGGCTATTTTCATGACGAGGCCGCCGTCTATGTGTTTCACGACGCGCACACAAACGCGTGCCGCTCGATACTGCAGACTTGCTGATACCGTTGTTCCCATAAAAAAAACGGCACCCGAAGGTGCCGTTTCTTGTCAGCCAGTCGCGTAAATTACGCTTCGTCGCCGTGGTGATGCTGGGCTTGCGTTTCGATGTCCTGCAACGCTTCGGCAGCTTCGCCAGCCATCGAGGCCTTTTCTGCCAGCAGCAGTGCCTGGCGCTCTTCCACTTCCCACGCTTCTTTCTCTTTGCGTGCGCGGTGGAAGGCCAGACCCGTACCGCCAGGGATCAGGCGGCCGACGATGACGTTCTCTTTCAGGCCGCGCAGACCGTCGCGCTTGCCCATGATCGCCGCTTCCGTCAGCACGCGGGTGGTTTCCTGGAACGATGCGGCCGAGATGAACGAATCGGTCGACAGCGATGCCTTGGTAATACCCAGCAGGACGTTTTCGTACGTCGCAGGAATCTTGTTCTCTGCGGTGACGCGGTCGTTCTCGTCCAGCAGTTCCGAACGTTCCACCTGCTCGCCAACGATGTAGTTGGTGTCGCCGGCATTGACGATCTGAACACGGCGCAGCATCTGGCGCACGATCACTTCGATGTGCTTGTCATTGATCTTCACGCCTTGCAGACGGTACACGTCCTGCACTTCGTCAACGATGTAACGCGCCAGCGCTTCGATACCCAGCAAACGCAGGATGTCTTGCGGATCGGCCGGGCCGTCCACGATCATCTCGCCCTTGTTCACGACCTGGCCGTCGTGTACCAGCACTTGCTTGTCCTTGGTAATCAGGAACTCGTGCTTGTTGCCGTCCATGTCCGTGATTTCCAGACGCTGCTTGCCCTTGGTTTCTTTACCGAACGCAACCGTACCCGTGACTTCCGCCAGCATGCCGGCGTCTTTCGGGGAACGGGCTTCGAACAGCTCGGCCACGCGTGGCAGACCACCGGTAATATCGCGCGTCTTCTGCGATTCGGTCGGGATACGTGCCAGCACTTCACCGACCGATACCTGTTGACCGTCCTTCACCATGATCAGCGCGCCGACCTGGAAGCCGATCGCCACCGAGTGTTCGGTGCCGGCGATCTTGACTTCTTCGTTCGCGTCGTTGATCAGCTTGACTTGCGGACGCAACGTTTTGGTCAGCGAACCGCGGCGTTTCGCATCGATCGCCACCAGGGTGGACAGACCGGTCACTTCGTCGACCTGGCGGGCAACCGTGACGCCTTCTTCGACGTTCTCGAAACGCACTTGACCGGCGTATTCGGTAATGATCGGACGGGTCAGCGGATCCCACGTTGCCAGCGCCGTACCGGCCTTGATGACCATGCCGTCCTTGACGATCAGGGTCGCACCGTACGGTACTTTATGACGCTCGCGCTCACGGCCATGGTCGTCGGTAATCAGCACTTCGCCGGAACGGGAAATGACGATTTGCGCGCCCTTGCCATTCGTCACGTAACGCATGGTTGCCGTGAAGCGGATGGTACCGTTCGACTTGGCTTCCACCGACGATGCCACTGCCGCACGCGACGCCGCACCACCAATGTGGAAGGTACGCATGGTCAGCTGGGTACCTGGCTCACCAATCGACTGCGCAGCGACCACACCGACGGCTTCGCCGGCGTTGACCAGCATGCCACGGCCCAGATCGCGGCCATAGCACTTGGCGCACAGGCCGAAGCGCGTGTCGCAAGTCAGTGGCGTACGGACCTTGACTTCGTCGATCGACAGACGTTCGATCTCTTCGACCATGTCTTCGTCCATCAGCGTGCCGGCTTCGTACAGCGTTTCCTGCGATTCAGGATTGACGACATCGTGCACCGTCACGCGGCCGAGGATACGGTCACGCAATGGCTCGATGACTTCACCGCCTTCGACCAGCGCTTTCATCAGGGCGCCGTTCATGGTGCCGCAATCATCTTCGATCACCACCAGATCCTGCGTCACGTCGACCAGACGGCGCGTCAGGTAACCGGAGTTAGCCGTTTTCAGTGCCGTATCGGCCAGACCTTTACGAGCGCCGTGGGTCGAAATGAAGTACTGCAACACGTTCAGGCCTTCGCGGAAGTTCGCGGTAATCGGCGTTTCGATAATCGAACCATCCGGTTTCGCCATCAGACCACGCATACCGGCCAACTGGCGAATCTGGGCTGCGGAACCGCGCGCGCCGGAGTCGGCCATCATGTAAATGGCGTTGAACGATTCCTGCGTCGACTTGGTACCGTCGCGCTTGATCACGTCTTCGACCTTGAGCTGGTCCATCATGGCCTTGCCGACTTCATCGGAGGTCTTGCCCCAGATATCGACCACCTTGTTGTAACGCTCGCCGGCGGTCACCAGACCCGAAGCGTACTGCTGCTCGATCTGCTTGACTTCCGATTCGGCCGTCGCGATCAGGGTGACTTTTTGTGGCGGTACCAGCATGTCGTCGACGCAGATCGAGATACCGGCGCGTGTCGCCAGGCGGAAACCCGATTGCATCAGTTTGTCTGCGAACACCACGGTGGCGCGCAGGCCGCACTTGCGGAACGACGTGTTGATCAGCTTGGAAATCTCTTTCTTTTTCAGTGCGCGATTGAGCACCGAGAAAGGCAGGCCTTTTGGCAGGATTTCCGACAGGATCGCACGGCCGATCGTCGTTTCGTAGCGGGTCACCGTTTTCTCGAATTCGCCGGTTTCGGCGTTTTTCGGGTATTCGGTAATACGCACGGTGACGCGGGTCGTCAGTTCGACTTCCTTGTTGTCGTAGGCGCGGATCACTTCCGACACGTCAGGGAACATCATCCCTTCGTTCTTCGCGTTGATCGCTTCGCGGGTCGCGTAGTACAGACCGAGCACGATATCCTGCGACGGCACGATCGACGGTTCGCCGTTCGACGGGAACAGGATGTTGTTCGACGCCAGCATCAGCGTACGCGCTTCCATCTGTGCTTCGATCGACAGGGGAACGTGGACCGCCATCTGGTCACCGTCAAAGTCGGCATTGAACGCCGCGCAGACGAGTGGGTGCAGCTGGATGGCCTTGCCTTCGATCAGGACTGGCTCGAACGCCTGGATACCCAGGCGGTGCAGCGTTGGCGCACGGTTCAACATGATCGGGTGTTCACGGATCACGTCTTCCAGGATGTCCCACACCACCGGCTCCTGAATTTCAACCAGTTTCTTGGCTGCCTTGATCGTGGTTGCCAGGCCCATCAGTTCCAGTTTATTGAAAATGAATGGCTTGAACAGTTCCAGCGCCATCAGTTTCGGCAAGCCGCACTGATGCAGTTTCAGTTGCGGGCCCACGACGATGACCGAACGACCGGAGTAATCGACGCGTTTGCCCAGCAAGTTCTGACGGAAACGGCCGCCCTTGCCCTTGATCATCTCGGCCAGCGACTTCAGCGGACGCTTGTTGGCGCCGGTCATCGCTTTGCCGCGACGGCCGTTGTCCAGCAGCGAATCGACCGCTTCCTGCAGCATGCGCTTTTCGTTGCGCGTGATGATCTCCGGAGCGCGCAGCTCCATCAGGCGTTTCAGGCGGTTGTTACGGTTGATCACGCGGCGATACAGATCGTTCAGATCCGAGGTCGCGAAACGGCCACCGTCCAGCGGTACCAGCGGACGCAGTTCCGGCGGCAGCACCGGCAGCACTTCCATGATCATCCAGTCAGGCTTGATGCCCGAACGCTGGAATGCCTCGAGCACTTTCAGGCGCTTGGCGTATTTCTTGATCTTCGCTTCGGATTTCGATTCCTTCAGTTCCACGCGCAGCGTTTCGGCATCGCGGTGGATGTCGATCGAGCGCAGCAGTTCACGGATACCTTCGGCGCCCATGAAGGCGGTGAAGTCGTCGCCGTACTCTTCGTACTTGGCGGCGTAATCGTCTTCCGACATGATCTGGCACTTTTTCAGCGGGGTCATGCCAGGATCGGTCACGACATATGCTTCGAAGTACAGCACGCGTTCGATGTCCCGCAGCGTCATGTCCAGCACCATGCCCAGGCGCGACGGCAGCGACTTCAGGAACCAGATGTGCGCGGTAGGCGAGGCCAGTTCGATGTGGCCCATGCGCTCGCGGCGCACCTTGGCCAGCGTGACTTCGACGCCGCATTTTTCGCAGATCACGCCGCGGTGTTTCAGGCGTTTGTACTTGCCGCACAGGCACTCGTAGTCCTTGACCGGGCCAAAGATCTTGGCGCAGAACAGGCCATCGCGTTCAGGCTTGAAGGTACGGTAGTTAATGGTTTCCGGCTTTTTGACTTCGCCGTAGGACCACGAACGGATTTTCTCAGGCGAAGCGAGACCGATCTTGATTGCATCGAAGGTCTCGTTGGTCTGTACTTGCTTGAATAGATCGAGCAGTGCTTTCATGTATCACTCCAGAGGTGATTAAATTTCTATATTCCTGAGACTACATTGCCCGGCATGGTTTCCCAGCCGGGCTTTGTGTTTCCCAAACCAAATGACGCTTATTGGGTCAATAAGCCTGCCGTTTAGTTGCGTTCGAGGTCGATATCGATACCCAGCGAACGGATTTCCTTGACCAGCACGTTGAACGATTCAGGCATGCCGGCGTCGATCACGTGGTCGCCCTTGACCAGGTTTTCGTACACTTTGGTACGGCCATTCACGTCATCGGACTTGACGGTCAACATCTCTTGCAAGACATACGACGCGCCGTACGCTTCCAGTGCCCACACTTCCATCTCACCGAAGCGCTGACCACCGAACTGGGCTTTACCACCCAGCGGCTGTTGCGTCACCAGCGAGTAAGGACCGGTCGAACGTGCATGCATCTTGTCATCAACCAGGTGATGCAGTTTCAGCATGTGCATCACGCCAACCGTGACCTTGCGCTCGAACGCTTCACCAGTGCGACCGTCATACATGGTCACCTGGTTTTTCGACGCGGTCATGCCCAAGTTCTTGGCGATGTCGTCCGGATACGCCAGGTCCAGCATGCGGCGGATCTCGTCTTCATTGGCACCGTCAAACACTGGCGTGGCGAACGGCACACCTTTTTTCAGGTTTTCGGCCAGCTTCATGATTTCTTCATCATCGAAGTTGTCCAGCTCTTCCGCACGGCCGTTGTCGTTGTAGATCGTGGTCAGGTACTTGCGTACTTGCTCGACCTTGGTTTGCGCCTTCAGCATTTCGCCGATGCGGATACCCAGACCCTTGGCAGCCCAGCCCAGGTGAGTCTCGAGAATCTGACCAACGTTCATCCGCGAAGGAACGCCCAGCGGGTTCAGCACCACGTCGGCTGGCGTGCCGTCGGCCATGTATGGCATATCTTCCACAGGAACAATACGGGAAACCACACCCTTGTTACCGTGGCGACCTGCCATCTTGTCGCCCGACTGCAGGCGGCGTTTCACGGCCAGGTACACCTTGACCATTTTTTGCACGCCTGGTTGCAGCTCATCGCCTTGCGTCAGTTTCTTGCGCTTCTCTTCGAAGGCCAGATCGAACTGGTGACGCTTCTCGTTGATCGATTCCTTGATCGCTTCGAGCGCTACCGCGGCATCGTCGTCCGCCGGGCGGATGTCGAACCAGTGGTATTTGTCCAGATCGTCCAGGTATTCCTTGGTGATCTTGGCGCCTTTGGCCAGCTTTTTAGGGCCGCCGTTGACAACTTTGCCGATCAGCATTTTTTCCAGACGCTGGAAGGCATCGCCTTCAACGATACGCATCTGGTCGTTCAGGTCCAGACGGAAGCGTTTCAGTTCGTCATCGATAATCTGCTGGGCGCGTTTGTCGCGCACGATGCCTTCACGGGTGAAGACTTGCACGTCGATCACGGTACCGATCATGCCCGAAGGCACGCGCAGCGAGGTGTCTTTCACGTCCGACGCTTTTTCGCCGAAAATCGCGCGCAGCAGCTTCTCTTCCGGGGTCAGCTGGGTTTCGCCTTTCGGCGTCACTTTGCCGACCAGGGTATCACCGGCTTGCACTTCGGCGCCGATGTAGACGATACCGGACTCATCCAGACGAGCCAGCTGGTTCTCGGCCAGGTTCGAGATGTCGCGCGTGATTTCTTCCGCGCCCAGTTTCGTGTCACGGGCCACCACCGACAGCTCTTCGATGTGAATCGAGGTGTAGCGGTCGTCCTTGACGACGTTTTCCGAGATCAGGATCGAATCTTCGAAGTTCAGACCATTCCATGGCATGAAGGCCACGGTCATGTTCTGGCCCAGAGCCAATTCCCCCAGGTCGGTCGATGCGCCGTCGGCGATCACGTCGCGCTTGGCAACACGGTCGCCCACTTGCACGATCGGACGCTGGTTGATGTTGGTGTTCTGGTTCGAACGGGTGTACTTGATCAGGTTGTAGATGTCGACGCCGACTTCACCAGCTTGCGCTTCGTCATCGTTCACGCGAATCACGACACGGCCCGCATCGATGTAATCGACGATACCGCCACGCAGCGCCTGCACGGTGGTGCCCGAGTCAACCGCGACAGTGCGTTCGATACCGGTACCGACCAGCGCTTTTTCAGGACGCAGGCAAGGCACGGCCTGGCGTTGCATGTTGGCGCCCATCAATGCACGGTTCGCATCATCGTGTTCGAGGAACGGAATCAGCGAGGCAGCGACGGAAACGATCTGGCCTGGCGCCACGTCCATGTACTGGATGCGCTCCGGGGAGACCAGGATGGTTTCGCCAGCTTCACGGGCCGACACCAGTTCATCGGACAGCATGCCGGCGTCGTTGATGGTCGCATTCGCCTGGGCGATGATGTAGCGGCCTTCTTCGATGGCGGACAGGTAGTCGATCTGGTCGGTGATCTTGGAGCCTTCGACCTTGCGGTACGGGGTTTCCAGGAAGCCGTATTCATTCAGGCGGGCGTACAACGCCAGCGAGTTGATCAGACCAATGTTCGGACCTTCCGGTGTCTCGATCGGGCAGACGCGGCCGTAGTGGGTCGGATGCACGTCGCGCACTTCAAAGCCGGCGCGTTCGCGTGTCAGACCGCCGGGTCCCAGAGCCGATACGCGGCGCTTGTGGGTAATTTCCGACAGAGGATTGGTTTGGTCCATAAACTGCGACAACTGGGACGAACCGAAGAACTCGCGAATCGCGGCCGAAATCGGCTTCGAGTTGATCAGGTCGTGCGGCATCAGGTTGTCCGCTTCGGCCTGGCCGAGGCGTTCCTTGACGGCGCGCTCAACACGCACCAGGCCGGCGCGGAATTGATTCTCGGCCAGTTCGCCCACGCAACGTACGCGACGGTTACCCAGGTGATCGATATCGTCGACTTCGCCGCGGCCATTGCGCAGTTCCACCAGGATCTTGATCACGGCCAGCACGTCGTCGTTCGACAGCGTCATGGCGCCGGTCAGTTCATCGCGGCCAATGCGGCGGTTGAACTTCATGCGGCCCACGGCCGACAGGTCGTAGCGGTCCGAGTTGTAGAACAGGCCGTTGAACAGCGCTTCGACGGAATCTTCCGTTGGCGGCTCGCCTGGACGCATCATGCGGTAGATCGCCACTTTCGCAGCCATCTGGTCGGCGGTGTCGTCGATACGCAGCGTTTGCGAGATGTAGGCGCCCTGATCCAGGTCGTTGGTGTACAGGGTCTGGATTTCGGAGATGTTGGCGTCGCGCAGGCGGCCCAGCAGGTCTTCGGTCAGCTCGTCGTTCGCGGACGCGACCACTTCGCCGGTGTCGCCATCGACGATGTTCTTCGCCAATACGCGGCCCAGCAGGTAGTCTTCCGGTACGGAAATGTGCTTGATGCCGGCAGCTTCGATATCACGCACGTGTTTCGCGTTGATACGCTTGTCTTTCAGCACCAGGGTCTTGCCCGACTTGTCGACGATGTCGAAGCGCGCCACTTCGCCGCGCAGACGCTCGGAGACGAATTCCATTTCCGCGCCTTCGGAGCGCAGGTTGAAATTGTCGAAGACAAAGAAATTGGCCAGGATCTGCTCGTGCGACATGCCGATGGCTTTCAGCAGGATCGTCACAGGCATCTTGCGGCGGCGGTCGACGCGGAAGAACAGGATGTCTTTCGGGTCGAACTCGAAGTCCAGCCACGAACCGCGGTAAGGAATAATACGCGCGGAGAACAGCAGCTTGCCCGACGAGTGGGTCTTGCCGCGGTCGTGTTCGAAGAACACGCCTGGCGAGCGGTGCAGCTGGGAAACGATAACCCGCTCAGTGCCGTTGATCACGAACGAACCGGTGGTCGTCATGAGCGGCAATTCGCCCATGTAGACTTCCTGTTCCTTCATTTCCTTGACGACTGGCTTGGTTGGCGATTCCTTGTCCAGGATCACCAGACGCACTTTCGCGCGCAGCGGCGACGCGAACGTCAGGCCACGTTGTTGACATTCTTTGACGTCAAAGGCAGGATCGCCCAGGACGTACGACAAGAATTCGAGACGCGCAAAACCATTGTGCGACACGATAGGGAAAATCGAAGTGAAGGCCGACTGCAGGCCATCATTCTTGCGGCCGGACGGTGCTATGTCCTCTTGCAAGAAGCTATGATAAGACTCGAGCTGGGTCGCCAGCAGGAACGGAACGTGGTGAACGTTGGCGCGCTTCGCGAATGATTTGCGAATGCGTTTCTTCTCAGTAAATGAGTAGTGCATGGACACTCCGTGAGTGACAGAAAGGATAGAAAATTCAGGTTTTGCAAGTGCTCGTTTGCAACATTCGCGGCTGCGTGTGACACAGACGAAACCTCAAGGCTCTGCTTTCCGGCTTGAATCGAATAAAAACTGCGGCTACAACGACGTTACTACTATGTACAAATACGATACAGACGACAAAGGAGCCAAAGTCGGATTTCCCCCCTTGCGAGGGGAAACCTCAGACTTTGACTCGGGCGCTAACTGACGCCAGTACAGATATTACTTGATCGAAGCGGTTGCGCCGGCTTCTACCAGTTTCTTCTGTGCAGCTTCAGCGTCAGCTTTCGACACTGCTTCTTTCACAGTTTTTGGTGCGCCATCGACCAGGTCTTTAGCTTCTTTCAAGCCCAGGCCGGTGATTTCGCGAACTGCTTTAATGACGCCAACTTTGTTTGCGCCGAAGCTGTCCAGGATGACGTTGAATTCGGTTTGCTCTTCAGCAGCTGCTGCTGGGCCTGCTGCAGGACCGGCCGAAGCCATTGCTGCTGCGGATACACCGAATTTTTCTTCGAATGCTTTCACCAGGTCGTTCAGGTCCATTACGGACATGGCGCTAACTGCTTCCAGGATGTCGTCTTTGCTAATTGCCATTTTGAAACTCCTAAATTTATTACGTTAGTTACATCAGATTGGTACTGAGAGAAAAAAGCGCGCGCAATTAAGCGGCTGCTGGGGCTTCTTCTGCTGCTGCTTCTTCTGCAGGAGCTTCGGCGCCTTCGCCTTTTTTCGCTGCCAGGGCAGCCAGACCACGTGCAAAGCCCGAAACCGGAGCCAGCATAACGCCCAACAACTGCGAGATGAGGACTTCACGGCTAGGAATGCTCGCCAACGCGGTGACAGCAGCTGTATCCAGCGGCTTGCCTGCGTAGTTACCTGCTTTGATAACCAGTTTGTCGTTGGTTTTAGCGAAGTCAGCGATGACTTTAGCTGCTGCAACGGCATCGGCCGAGATCGAGTAGATCAACGGGCCGGTCATGGCATCTGCCAGGCTGGCGAATGCGGTACCTTCAACGGAGCGACGAGCCAGAGTGTTTTTCAACACACGCAGGTACACGCCTTGGGCACGCGCTTTAGCACGCAGTTGCGTCAAGTGACCAACCTGGATGCCACGATATTCGGCCACGACGATCGTTTGCGCATTTGCTACTTGTGCGGAAACTTCGGCGACAACGGCCTTTTTGTCATTCAGATTGAGACTCACGGTCAACCTCCTTAAATGATGTTCAGCGATCACAACCGAGTGGTTGAGCGCCTTGCATCGGTTCGAACACGGCGTCCGAAGTCAAGAAGTACTAAACTGAGCGGATGGATTCACGCAGCATGAGGACTACAAAACTTGTTCGGGTACACCATCTGCGTTGGGCACCGGCCGTTGCCGGCCAGTCTATTAACCTTCTGCATATGCGATCGCAGTCGGCCCAACGGTCTTTGATTGTCTGCCGGCACGGTGAGAACACCATGCCGACAGCCCAAAGATGCGCCCGCAGCGCCCGAAGGCGCGCGGGACTTGATTCTTTGCTTAAGCTGCCAGGCTTGCCTGGTCAACACGGACGCCAGCGCCCATGGTCGACGACAGCGAAACTTTGCGCAGGTACACGCCTTTGCTCGATGCTGGCTTGGCTTTGTTCAGCGCGTCGATCAGTGCGACCAGATTCGATTTCAGATCTGCGTCAGCGAACGATTTGCGGCCGATGGTAGCGTGGATGATACCGGATTTGTCGGTACGGTACTGAACTTGACCGGCTTTCGCGTTTTTCACGGCGGTAGCGACGTCAGGCGTAACAGTGCCGACTTTCGGGTTAGGCATCAGGCCGCGTGGGCCCAGGATCTGACCCAGGGTACCAACGATACGCATGGTATCTGGCGAAGCGATGACGATATCGAAAGGCATGTCGCCGGCTTTGATCTGCTCGGCCAGGTCTTCCATACCAACGATGTCGGCGCCAGCAGCCTTGGCTGCTTCTGCTTTTTCGCCCGACGCGAAGACAGCCACGCGTACGGTTTTGCCGGTGCCAGCTGGCAGCACGACGGAACCGCGCACAACCTGGTCGGATTTCTTAGGATCAACACCCAGTTGTACCGATACGTCGATCGATTCGTTGAACTTGGCGGTTGCGCACTCTTTGATCAGAGCGACAGCGTTGTCGAACTCGTACGCTTTGGTACGGTCAACTTTGGCTTTGAAAGCCTTGATACGTTTGGATAACTTAGCCATTATACAACACCTTCCACCGTGATACCAATCGAACGTGCGGAACCAGCGATGGTGCGTACAGCAGCATCCATGTCGGCAGCGGTCAGATCAGGGGTTTTCAATTTAGCGATTTCTTCAGCTTGTGCGCGGGTCAGCGTACCGACTTTGTCGGTATGTGGCTTCGGCGAACCCTTGGTGATCGCAGCAGCTTTTTTGATCAGGTAGGTTGCTGGTGGCGTCTTCATCACGAACGTGAAGGACTTGTCAGCAAACGCGGTGATCACGACAGGAATCGGCATGCCTGGCTCCAGACCCTGGGTCTGTGCATTGAAGGCTTTGCAGAATTCCATGATGTTCAGGCCACGTTGACCCAGAGCTGGACCGATTGGTGGGGATGGGTTTGCTTTACCAGCTGGCACTTGCAGCTTGATAAAACCAATGATTTTCTTTGCCATGATGGCTCCTATCTTGGATTGAGTAGTAGCGCCCCGCCGATCCTACCCTGGCGGGGCTCCTCTGACCGGATTTCGCAGTAACTCTTGCGACGCTCCTGGTGGCGCTTGATACAGACTTAAACTTTTTCGACCTGGCCGAATTCGAGTTCCACCGGAGTCGCGCGGCCGAAAATCGTGACCGAGACGCGTACCTTGGATTTCTCGTAGTTGACTTCTTCGACGTTGCCGTTGAAGTCGGTAAACGGACCATCCTTGATGCGGACTTGCTCGCCCACTTCGTACAAGGTTTTCGGACGGGGCTTTTCAACACCTTCCTGCATCTGGCGCATGATGGCATCGATCTCGCGCGCGGAAATCGGCGTCGGCTTGTTCGATTTGCCACCAATGAAACCGGTAACCTTGCTGGTGTTTTTTACCAGGTGCCAGCTCTCGTCCGTCATTTCCATTTCAACCAGCACATACCCTGGGTAGAAACGACGTTCGGTGACCGACTTCACACCATTCTTGACTTCGACTACTTCTTCGATCGGCACCAGGATCTGGCCGAACTGGTCTTGCATGCCGGCGCGTTCGATGCGCTCGGTCAGTGCACGCATGACGCTTTTTTCCATGCCGGAATAAGCATGCACGACGTACCAGCGCTTGCTGCTGACCGGTACGCTCAGCGCTGCGCCAGATTCCGTTGCCGGAACGTCGCCAGCTGCGGGTGCCGCGTCATCTTGCACATTTTCGCTCATTATTTTTTCCAACCCAGAATTACGTCATACAACAGAAACTCAAGCAATTTATCCGTGCCCCACAGGAAAATCGCCATCACCAGCACAAAGGCAAACACGATCGCAGTAATCTGCGTGGCTTCTTTGCGGGTGGGCCAAACGACTTTCTTGGTCTCGCGTACTGATTCTTTGGCGAAATTCAGGAATTCACGGCCGGTCGTCGAGACATACAAGAGCGCAACAGCAATAACCAAACCAGCCACAAGCGCGCTTGCACGCACCAGAGCTGGTTGGCCTGCCAGGTAATAAAACCCGACTACTCCTGCGATCGCAGCCACTATTGCCAGCGCGACTTTTATCTTGTCACTCGACGTGCTAACGGTTTGCACGGATTGATTTGACATTTTTCTACTTTCGGTGCCCTGCACCTTGACGGTGGCAGGGACGGAGGGCATCGAACCCCCAACCTTCGGTTTTGGAGACCGACGCTCTGCCAATTGAGCTACGTCCCTACGTAAAACTTTTGTGGAGTGCTATTCTACCACCTGAGACGCCCCAGGTGGAAGCATAACGTTTCCTTATGCGAGGATTTTTGCAACCACGCCGGCGCCGACGGTACGGCCGCCTTCGCGGATAGCGAAGCGCAGACCTTCTTCCATCGCGATCGGGTTGATCAGCTTGACGGTGATCGACACGTTATCGCCTGGCATAACCATTTCTTTGTCTGCTGGCAACTCGATCGAACCGGTCACGTCCGTGGTACGGAAGTAGAACTGTGGACGATAGTTGTTGAAGAATGGCGTGTGACGGCCGCCTTCGTCTTTCGACAGGACATAGATCTCGCCGGTGAAGTGGTTGTGCGGCTTGATCGAGCCTGGTTTTGCCAGAACTTGACCACGTTGCACGTCTTCACGCTTGGTGCCGCGCAGCAGCAGACCAACGTTGTCGCCTGCCTGACCTTGATCCAGCAGCTTGCGGAACATTTCCACGCCGGTGCAAGTCGTTTTGACGGTATCGGTGATGCCGACGATTTCGATCTCTTCGCCGACCTTGATGATGCCGCGTTCGATACGACCGGTCACAACGGTACCGCGACCCGAGATCGAGAACACGTCTTCCACTGGCATCAGGAATGCACCGTCAACAGCGCGCTCTGGCGTCGGGATGTAAGCATCGAGTGCATCGGCCAGACGCAGCACTGCGTCAACGCCCATTTCGCCTTCTTTGCCTTCCAGCGCCATACGTGCCGAACCTTTGATGATAGGCAGGTCGTCGCCTGGGAATTCGTACTTCGACAACAGCTCGCGCACTTCCATTTCGACCAGTTCCAGCAGTTCTGCGTCGTCGACCAGGTCGCACTTGTTCAGGAACACGATGATGTATGGAACGCCAACCTGGCGGGCCAGCAGGATGTGTTCGCGGGTCTGTGGCATTGGGCCATCAGCTGCCGAGCAAACCAGGATCGCGCCGTCCATCTGTGCTGCACCGGTAATCATGTTCTTGATGTAATCGGCGTGGCCTGGGCAGTCAACGTGAGCGTAGTGACGGGTAGCCGTTTCGTACTCGACGTGAGCGGTGTTGATGGTAATGCCGCGTGCTTTTTCTTCTGGAGCCGCATCGATCTGGTCGTATGCTTTGGCTTCGCCGCCGAATTTCTTCGACAGAACCGTTGCGATTGCAGCGGTCAGCGTGGTTTTACCGTGGTCGACGTGGCCGATGGTGCCGACGTTGACGTGCGGCTTGGTCCGTTCGAATTTACCTTTTGCCATTTTGAACTCCTAATGATTTGATTAGATTGCTCAGGCACACGCCCGACGGTCTGGTTTGAATTGCTTCTGTGTTGCCTGCTGCGAATTCTGGTGCCCTTGACGTGGATCGAACACGTGGCCTCTCCCTTACCAAGGGAGTGCTCTACCACTGAGCTACAAGGGCTGTAATTTTGCTGCATGGATGCATCAGCATCTGAACGGGAACTGGAGCGGGTGAAGGGAATCGAACCCTCGTCGTAAGCTTGGAAGGCTTCTGCTCTACCATTGAGCTACACCCGCGAGGTATCGTTCACTTGTCTTCACTTGCTTTACCCAGTTTTCTTGCAAAAACTTGGTGGAGGGGGCTGGATTCGAACCAGCGTACTCGAAAGAACAGATTTACAGTCTGTCGCCTTTAACCACTCGGCCACCCCTCCGCGGGAACCGCAGAGTATGAAGCATCTACTCACAACTGTCAACCTTATTTCGCATCGCTTGCTGCTGCATTTGCTTATAAAGAAGAAGTTGGCTGCTTCGGGGCGTGATTATAAGACGCCAAATTGAGAATGTGCAAGGGTTTGAGAAAAAAATGTGGAATTTTTTTGTGTCCGTGCCTGGCGAGCCGTATTTTCCCGTTATGGAGCACGATTTTTGCCCGTTCAACGGGCGTCAGGGGCATGCATCCAGGCCGGGCCGGCCGGCTTGTATTTGCGCAATAACTGCTGGTGCAGGCCCGACAGCACCGGCAATTTGGGGTTGCGCGGGTCCAGCCTGCGCACGCCGGCGATAAATACCAGCACCTGCTGCCCCAGCCGTTCGTCCCAGCCTTCATGCTCCAGGCATTTCAACGCCGCCACGGCCGCGTTGAACACCACCTGCGGATTGTCGGGCAGGCGCGTGACCGCTTCGCTCATCATCTCGACGGCGCCGCGGAAGTCGCCCTGCCCCGCCTTGGCGGCACCCGCGGCCACCATGTCGGCCACTTCCTGGCGGCTCTGGCGCG
The DNA here is from genome assembly GCF_031995485.1 of Janthinobacterium sp. Taxonomy (NCBI): domain Bacteria; kingdom Pseudomonadati; phylum Pseudomonadota; class Betaproteobacteria; order Burkholderiales; family Oxalobacteraceae; genus Janthinobacterium; species Janthinobacterium sp. The sequence continues at coordinate 126,402 of NZ_DAMAGB010000001.1, read as the reverse complement.
CCAGCGCCTTGGCCAGTTCGTCGCGGCCCGCCTGTTCAAACACGGCCATGGCGCGCGTCATGGCCGCACTGTCCGGGGCGTTGCGCATCACCTCGCGCATCACCTCGGCCGCGCCATCCTCGCGCCCGTGGGCCAGGCAATAGCGCGCCAGTTCCGTCTTGACGGCGTTCGAGGCGCCGCCGCTGTGGCGGTTGGCAGCGAGCGCGGCGTCGAGCGACTCGGCCAGCCGCACCTGGTTGCCGGTCTGGCCATGCAGCATGGCGCTGCACAGCGCGCTGCACAGCTCCGTGTTCGGCTGGCCGCCCATGGTGCGGTCGAGCTCGCGGATCACGGCGCCGGCCTGCAGCGGATCGTTCTTGCGCACCAGCGTCTGCACCAGCCGCACATGGTCTTCCGGATCGCGAAATTCCGAATACTTGGCCTTGCTGACCACCAGTTTGAGGACTTTCTCGGCCATGTCGACGTCGTCCGCCGCCAGCGCGGCTTCGCCCAGGCGGCGCAAACGGCGCACCGCATGCGGCGACAGCGCCACCGCTTCGGCCAGCGCATGCTGCGCTTCCCGGGTGCGGCCCTGCGCCTGGTGCGTGCGCGCCAGCCAGTCATAGGCGTCGAGAAAACGCCTGTTGTGCTCCAGCAGTCCTTCCAGCATGGTTTGCGCAGCCGGATAGTCGCCCAACTGGAACAGCGTCTTGGCCTGCCCCAGGCGCGCCCAGCCGATGGCTTTCGCGTCGTACAGCGAGGCATAGATCGGTTCGGCCTCGGCCGCCTCCCCCAGCAGCAGGTGCAATTCGGCGCGCAGGCGCAGGAAATCGGTGGCGTAGCGCGGATACAGCGTGGCGCCGTCGCCACAGGCGGCGATCGCCGCGCGCTCGTTGCCGACATCGATCAGCTCGTGCACCGGCATGAAGGCGGCGCGCTTGTCGACGGCGCGGCCGATGCGCTCAAGCATATTGTCGGCGGTGAACGGTTTCAGGATGTAATCGGTGGGCAGCAGCTCGACCGCGCTGACCACCCTGGCAAAGCTGCCTTCGCCGGTGACCATGAAGAACATGGTCGAGGCGTGGATCAGCTTGTGATGGCGCAGGTCTTCCAGCATCTGCTGGCCGTCCTGCCCGCCTTCGAGATCGTATTCGCACAGGATCAGGTCATAGCTGCGGTTGCCCAGCATGCGGATGGCCTGGCTGGAACTGGCCGCGTCATCGATCTTGGCCAGGCCGCACAGGTTGAGCATGTTGTGCAGGCTCGAACGCATGCCGCCGTGCGGCTCGATGATCAGGGCCGACAGCCCCTTGAAGTCTTTCATCTCCTGCATCAGGCGGCCGGATCGGCGGCGGACTGCTCCGGGTGCCACAGCTGCGGTTCATTGTCGATCAGGTCGAGCAGCGCGGCCACCACTTCCGGATCGAACTGGCTGCCGCTACGCTGTTCGATATAGTCGCGCACCTGCGGATACGGCCACGGCTCCTTGTAGGGCCGCTCATGCAGCAGCGCATCGAACACATCGACCACCGCCACGATGCGCGCGGCCAGCGGGATCGCGCGGCCCTTGAGGCCATTCGGATAGCCGGCGCCGTCGAAATGCTCATGGTGGCCGCCGGCGATCTGCGCGCCGTAGGTCAGGTAGCTGACGCCATCGACCATGTTCGCGGCGCGCTCCAGGATGGTGCGCCCGACGCTGGCGTGCAGCTGCATCTGCGCCCGCTCTTCGTCGGTATGGCGGCCTGGCTTGAGCAGCACCGCGTCGGGCGTGGCCACCTTGCCGACGTCGTGCAGGATGCTGGCCAGGCCGATCATGTCGAGCAATTGCGGCGTCAGCTCGTCCGGATAGACGCCGCGCTGCTGCATGCGCCGGGCGATGGCGTCGGTCAGCTGCTGCACCCGCCGCACATGGCCGCCCGTGTCGCTGTCGCGAAATTCGGCCAGGTCGGCCAGCGCCACCACGGTTGCTTCCTGCGCCTTGCGCAGCTGGCCGAACATGTACAGATTGTCGAAAGCGGCGGCGATGCGCTCGCAGAATACTTCCAGCAGGTCGCGCTGGATCGGCGCCAGAGGCCACGGCGGCGTGATCGAAATGGCCAGCTCGCGCTTGCTTTCGGTATGGATGAACAGCACGTTGGCGGGATGCTCGAACTGGCTGCGCTTTTCCGCGAACGCCTTGTCGATGGCCTGCGTCAGGGCGTGTTCCTGCGGCATCGCGGCCGATTCGGCCAGCGCCGCGTAGGTGCCGGTGGCCGCCACCACCTCGGGCCGGCCGGTGCCGCCCTGCATCAGGCACAGCACGCCATCGGCGCCCACGTCGAGGATGGCGCTGACCTGGTTCAGCACGCCGGAGGCGAATTCGCGCAGCGAATGGATCTGGTACAGATTGGTGGCGCCCGCCAGGATCTTGCCCAGGCCGATGCGGCTGCGTTCGAGCATCATCAGGCTTTCATAGGCGCGCAGGGCCGAAATCACGGTGGTAAACAGCTTTTGCGTGGTCAGCTCGGTCTTGGCCTTGTAGTCGTTGATGTCGTACTCGACGATCACGCGCTGTTCGGGCGCCTGGCCCGGCTGGCCGGTGCGCAGGACCACGCGCACGATATGGTTGTTCAGGTCGGCACGGATGCGCTTGGCCAGGATCAGGCCCGCATCGTCCGTTTCCATCACCACATCGAGCAGCACCAGGGCGATATCGGGCGTGTCGCGCAATATCTCGAACGCTTCGCGGCCGCTGTAGGCGGAAAACAGTTCCAGTTCGCGGCCCTTGAAATTGACATTGCGCAGCGCCAGCCGCGTCACCGCATGCACATCGACATCATCGTCGACGATCAGCACGCGCCACAGGCGCTGGTCAGGCGCCGCCAGTCCACCCGGGGCTGCCACGGGCTCATCCTCGTCGAGCAGCCAGTTATCGTCTGCATCGGCTGTGAGGTCAGTCATGGATACTCCTAAGGATGAAGAACAGGAAAGGCTGCTTGATGCCTGTCAAGGATAATCAGATTAGATGCTGCTTACAACAGGATTCTTCGCCTCATCCTGTGCCCGGGAGGGGCTGGCGGACGGCGGGGAGGATGGCGTAACGGCGCCGCTGGCGTGGCCACAGCCTTCGCCACCGGGTTCGACCGCCTGGTAGCGCACCTCGTACTTGCCGGCGCCCAGCTGCTCGACGGTCAGCTTGTCATGCGCCAGCACGAACAGATAGCGCACATTCGAGCGGCGCTCGAGGTCATACAGCTTGACGAACACGGGCGTGGCATTGGCGCTGTTATCGAGCGTGACAGCCAGTTCCTCGCCCTTGTTACCGATCGGGAAACCCGTCACATAGCCGGACTGCGGCGGCCACGGCTCGCCATTGGGCGCCACCAGCGCCTGTGCCGCGCCATCGCAGTTCGGCAAGCCCGCTTTCAGGCTCAGCTGCGATACGGCCAGCACCTTGATCTCGGGAATTTTCGGCTGTGCCGGTTCGGGCGCATACGGCTTGCCCACCGCCCAGCTGTCGATGGCGACGGCCTCCCCCTTGGGGTCCGCCCTGGCGTCAGGCTTGCTGTCCGGTTTCGCCTCCGGCCGTGCGTCCAGCTTGCCATCGCGCGCCAGCCCGTTCCACGCCAACGCCAGCGCGGCCGGCACCTGCGGTGCGCTGCCCTGCACCAGCACGGCGCCCAGCCAGCCCAGCAGCAGGCAGGCTAGCAGGCTCAGCCACCAGCGCCAGTTGCGCCACATCGGCACGGCGCGCCGCGATCTGGCCGGCGGCACATCCTTTGCCCACGCCTGATCGTGCTGCTGTGGCTGCTGGCGGCCGTCCTTCGGCCGCCCCTCTTCCTGGTGCGTGCTTTCCAGCCACTCGATCTCCCATTCCTCGGCGGCGATCCACTCGTCGTGCTCCTTGCGGCGCTGCGGATCGGACAGGGTGCCGTAGGCGCTGTTCAGGATGGCCATGATGCGGGCCGCCTTTTCGTCGCCGGGATTCTTGTCGGGATGGTATTTCTGGCTGAGGGCCTTGTACGCGGCACGTATGACTTCCTGCGGCGCCAGGCGCGCCACTTTCAGGTTGTCATAGTGTGTATGTATCTTTCCCATCGTTCTATCTTGAAGTCCGTGCGCGGCGACGGGTTTTTGCTGGCTGGAAGCCAGCGCTATCGGTCATCATATACGATTTGACAAGACGAACCATCGCCGGCGGCGAAAAAATCCCGCCAGCGATGCCGCGCACGATCGCAGCGGAGTTACAGCCGATGGCTGCGGTCGGCCGACAACAGCGCATCGGGCAAGTCCACGCCATGGCCCACGGCCAGCACCTTGAACAATTCGCCCATCTCGGCCGGCGAGACCAGCTTTTGCAGCGCGATCGATTGCGGCAAGAAGGTTTTCGCCTGCTCCGGGTCGCTGCGCATCAGCAGCTCGCCGATGCCGGCCCCCAGCAGAAAACTGGCCTGGTTCATGTAGGCCAGCACATCGAGGCCGGCGTCCTGCGCCGCCAGCGCCATGGCCGTGAAATCCACGTGAGCCGTGATGTCCTGCAGGCCCGGCAAGTAAAACGGATCGGCATGCGCATGGTGGCGGTAATGGCACATCAGCGTGCCGGTGGCGCGCAGGCCCAGGTAATACTCGTGCGCCGGAAAGCCGTAGTCGAACAGGAAGGCCGCGCCGCCGCCCGCCGTCAGCATGCGCGCCAGCGAGCGCATGAAGCCGCAGGCCACGCCGTGGATTTCCGTCACATAGCCGACCGGCAATTGATCGGCCTCCGGCACCTGCGCGGCAATCTGCGCGGCGATTTCGGTACCGGCGGCGCGCTCGACATACACGAACCTGCCCTCATCGATGCCGACATCGAGCTCGCACCAGCCGGCGGGCGTTTTGCTCACCAGGCTGACGGGCATGGCGTCGAGCACCTCATTGCCGAACACGGCGCCTTGAAAGGCATCGGGAAAGCCGTCCAGCCACACCACCTGCGGAAACGCGGCCAGGGCCGCCTCCTGGCGCGCACGCAATTCGCCCGACAATTCGACGATCGCATACTGTTCGACGTGGATGCCGGCGCTGGCCGCCTCGGTCAGGATATCGAACGCCAGCTTGCCGGTGCCGGCGCCAAATTCCAGGATGCGGGGGGCCGTTTGCGCCATAATAGCGGCTGCCACATGGGCCAGCGTGGCGCCGAACAGGGGCGAGATCTCGGGCGCGGTTGTAAAATCGCCATGTTCGCCCAGCTTGGCGGCGCCGCCACTGTAATAGCCCAGGTCGGGCGCATACAGCGCCAGCTCCATGAAACGGACAAACGGAATGGCGCCGTCATGGCGCGCGATTTCGGCGGCAATCAGGTTCTGCAGGGCATGGGACGCGGCCAGCGCGTCGCTATCGGGTTCGGGTAGGGACATTCCCGCATTGTAGCGAATCGGCGGCGCATGCCGCCAGTACGCCACCTCCATACGACACGTAAAAGTACATGAATTACACTTCGACAGATACAACAGACACACCACCGCGGGTCGCTCTCGTCACGGGCGCGGCGCGCCGCCTCGGCCGCGCCATCGCGCTGGGCCTGGCGCGCGACGGCTGGGACATTGCCGTGCACTACCGCGACTCGCGCGACGACGCCTTGAGCCTGGTAACGGAAATCGCAGCGCTGGGCCGGCGCGCCCATGCCTTCCCGTGCGACCTGGCGCAGGAAGCCCAGGTGCGCCAGCTGCTGCCGCAGGCGCAAGCGCAACTGGGACCGATTACTTGTGTGGTGAACAACGCATCGTTGTTTGAATACGACAATGCCGGCAATTTTTCGTTCACGGCGCTCGACGCCCACATGCATGCCAACCTGGCCGCGCCCGTGCTGCTGGCGCAGGCGCTGTACCAGGCCACGCCAGCCGGCGGACAGGCGGTGGTGATCAACTTGCTGGACCAAAAACTGTACAATCTCAATCCTGATTTTTTGTCGTATACCCTGTCCAAGGCTGCGCTGCTGTCGGCGACCACCATGCTGGCCCAGGCGCTGGCGCCGAAGGTGCGCGTGGTCGGCATCGCGCCCGGCATCACCATGGTGTCCGGCGACCAGAGCGAAGCGAACTTTGTGAAGGCCCATGAAAACACGCCGCTGGGGCGCTCCAGCACGCCGCAGGATGTGGCCGACAGTGTCTGCTATGTGGCCGGCGCGCGTGCGCTGACCGGCACCACGCTGCTGGTCGATGGCGGCCAGCACCTGATCGGCCTGCCGCGCGACGTGATGTTCCTGGCCAAGTAACTGTCAGCAAATTAGTCAGCAGATCCACCGCATACCCTCTCTATACAAGCATCACTAAAAGGTAAAACCATGTCATCCGCCCTGTTCCACCCGCGCCTGCTTGACTGCCGCCGCCTGTTCCTGCGCAACTACGAAGTCCTGATCAATATCGGCGTCTACGACTTCGAGAAAAAGGCCGAGCAGCGCGTCCTGATCAATGTCGACCTGTATATCCCGCTGGCCCTGTCGACGCCGAAGGATGACCAGCTCGACGAAGTGGTCGACTACGATTTCATGCGCGAAACCATCGCCAAGCGCATGGCGCAAGGCCATGTGCAGCTGCAGGAAACGCTGGTCGACGACGTGCTGGACGCCATGCTGGCCCATCCGCGCGTGCGCGCCGCGCGCGTGTCGTCGATGAAACCGGATGTGTACCCCGACTGCGAAGGCGTGGGCGTGGAAGTCTTCAAGATCAAGGATGCAGCATGAACGACCTGAACGCAGTCATGGAAACGGCAGTGGAAATTCCGGCCAATATCGAGGCGCTGCAGTTGTCGCGCAAGAAGGCGGAAAAGATCGCGCTGGAGAACAACAAGCTGCACAAGCGCTTGTGCCGCCTGGTGGGCCAGGCGATCGGCGACTTCAACATGATCGAAGACGGCGACAAGGTAATGGTCTGCCTGTCCGGCGGCAAGGACAGCTACGCCCTGCTCGACATCCTGATGACCTTGCGCGACCGCGCGCCGATCCACTTCGATATCGTGGTAGTCAACCTGGACCAGAAGCAGCCGAACTTCCCGCCAGAAATTTTGCCGGCCTACCTGACGGAACTGGGCGTGGCCTTCCATATTGAAAACCAGGACACCTACAGCATCGTCAAGCGCCTGATCCCGGAAGGCAAGACCACCTGCTCGCTGTGCTCGCGCCTGCGCCGCGGCATTTTGTACCGCGTGGCCGACGAACTGGGTGCCACCAAGATCGCGCTGGGCCATCACCGCGACGATATCCTGGAAACCTTCTTCCTGAACATGTTCTTCGGCGGCAAACTCAAAGGCATGCCGGCCAAGCTGGTGTCGGACGACGGCAAGCACATGGTGATCCGCCCGATGGCGTACGTAAAGGAAGAAGACACCGAGCGCTACGCCGAAGTCAAAGGCTTCCCGATCATTCCATGCGACCTGTGCGGCTCGCAGGAAAACCTGCAGCGCAAGCAGATCAAGGCCATGATGCGCGACTGGGACAAGAAATTCCCGGGCCGCGTGGAAAGCATCTTCTCGTCGCTGGCCAACGTGGCGCCGTCGCACCTGATGGACCCGAAACTGTTCGGCTTCCAGGATCTGAAAACGGACGGCGTGGCCAATCCGCAGGGCGATATCGCGTTTGACGACGAACCGTGCTCGACGCCGACGACATTCGGCGCGACGATTCCGCTGCAGGCCGTGTAATGCAAAGCGGCGCCATCGCGATGATGGCGCCGCCGTTTCGCTTCAGGGATTAAAAGCGGGAATTAAAACTCTTCCCAGTCGTCATTTGCCAGCGCTTTCGCCGCTGGCAATTTTTTTTGCGGCACGGCTGCGCTGCGGGGCGCCACGCGCGCCGCCGGCGCCGCAGGGCGCGCGGCGGCAGCTGCCGGCCGGCGCAGCAGGCCCGCCTGTTCGTTCAGCTTGAACACGCTCACCACCTGCGCCAGGCCATGGGCCTGGTCCTGCAGCGAGCCGGCGGCGGCCGCCGCTTCTTCCACCAGCGCCGCATTTTGCTGGGTCACCTGGTCCATCTGCACAATTGCCTGGTTGACCTGCTCGATGCCGTGCGTCTGCTCGGTGCTGGCGCTCGAGATCTCGCCGATGATGTCGGTCACGCGCTTGACGCTGGCAACCACTTCATCCATCGTCGCGCCGGCCTGGTCGACCAGTTTGGCGCCGATATCGACCTTGCTGACGGAGTCGTCGATCAGGCCCTTGATTTCCTTCGCCGCCTGGCTAGACCGCTGCGCCAGGTTGCGTACTTCAGAAGCCACCACCGCAAAGCCGCGGCCCTGCTCGCCGGCGCGCGCCGCTTCCACCGCCGCGTTGAGGGCCAGGATATTGGTCTGGAAGGCGATACCGTCGATCACGCTGATGATGTCGACGATCTTGCGCGAGGAGGCGTTGATCGAACCCATGGTGGCCACCACTTCGGCCACCACCGCGCCGCCACGGCTGGCGATGCCGGCCGCCGTGATCGCCAGCTGATTGGCCTGGCGCGCATTGTCGGCATTCTGCTTGACGGTGCCGGTCAGCTCTTCCATCGACGATGCCGTTTCTTCCAGCGAGCCGGCCTGCTGCTCGGTGCGCGAGGACAGGTCCAGGTTGCCGGCCGCGATTTCACTCGAGGCGGTGGCGATGCTGTCGGTGCCGCTGCGCACCTGGCTGACGATGCTGACCAGGTTGTTGTTCATGTTGCCCAGAGCGGTCAGCAGCGCGCCCGTCTCGTCTTTGGCCGAGGTGGTAACGGTGTGCGTCAGGTCGCCGGCGGCCACGGTTTCGGCCAGCGCCAGCGCCTGGCGCAGCGGACGCGTGATGCCGGTCGTCAGCAGCCAGGAACACAGCACGCCAAAGGCCACCGCAAACACGGTCAGCATGCTGATGACGCTGGTGTCGCGCACGGCCGAGGCGTCGATCTGTTTGGCGGTGGCGTCAATGCTGGTGCGCTGCATGGTCACCAGTTCCTGCAGCAGGTCCTGGTAGACCTTGGCGGCCGGCGTAAACGCGCCGTCGAGGATTTTTGCCGCGCCTTCCACGTCGCCATCGGCCTTGGCCTTGACGGCGCCATCGCGCGAGGCGCTGTACAGCTTGCGCTGTTCGAGGATTTTCGCAAACAGCGCTTTTTCCTGCTCGCCCGAGATCAAGGGCTCGATCTGCTTCAGCAGTTCCGCGGCCCGCTTGACGGAGGCGGCCGAGTCTTCCTTGAAGTACGGTCCCAGCGCCGGATCGCTGCTTTTCACGATGGCGGCGGTACGGCGGATCGAGGCGAAATTCAGGCCGTACCAGTCGGTAATCAGGCGTTCCTTGGTCAGCGGTTCTGCCATCATGGCGCGCGTCGAGGTGGCCACGTCATTGAGGCGCCAGACGCCCACCGTGGCGATCACCACGGTCATGGCCAAAATCAGCACAAAGCCGATGCCCAGGCGTTTGCCGATCTTGATATTTGCGATAAAACTTGTCATGTCTTTTCTTTTCAGGATTAGTGCAATGGGGATATTTTTAATTCTATATGGAACTTTTTATATTGCAGATTATACATTGTCGAAATATATTCAGCCAAATTATTGATTTTGAGAAATGTTTCTGATAAGTTAAAAAACCACCTCAGTCACAGCGGGCGCATGGCGTCCGCAATTCAAAAGAAACTTATGAAATTTCCCGTAGCACAAATCACCAAAATCGCTCTTGCCACCGCGCTTGTTTCGGCTGGCGCCGCCCACGCCGCCGCCCTGCCACCGGCGATGGCCGCCCAGCTCAACGCCAACTACCCGGCCATCGAAAGCCTGTACCTGGACCTGCACCGCAACCCGGAACTGGCGTTCCAGGAAGTGGAAACGGCCAAGAAGCTGGCTGAAAAAGTCAAGGCCTTGGGCTTTGACGTGACCACCGGCGTCGGCGGCACCGGCGTGGTCGCCATTTTGCGCAACGGCCCCGGCCCGGTCGTCATGCTGCGCACCGAAATCGACGCCCTGCCCGTGCTGGAAAAAACCGGCCTGCCGTTTGCCAGCAGCGTGGTGACCAAAAACGCGGCCGGCGAGACCGTGCCCGTGATGCACGCCTGCGGCCACGACGTGCACATGTCGGCCTGGTACGGCAGCGCCAAGCTGATGGCGGACAACCGCCAGAACTGGAGCGGCACCCTGATGCTGGTCGGCCAGCCGGCCGAAGAGCCGCTGCTGGGCGCCGCCGCCATGCTGAAGGACGGCCTGTTTACGCGCTTCCCGAAACCGGACTACGCGCTGTCCTTCCATGACGAAGCGACGCTGCCATCGGGCACGGTGGGCTACCACGCCGGCTACTTCCGCGCCGCCGCCGACACCATCACCATCACCGTCTACGGCCAGGGCGGCCATGGCGCCGCGCCGCACGACACGCGCGACCCGGTCGTGATGGCCGCGCGCATCGTGCTGGCGCTGCAGACGCTGGTCTCGCGCGAAAACAATCCGATGGACCCGGTCGTCATTACCGTGGGCAGCATCCATGGCGGCACCCAGGCCAATATCGTGCCCGACCAGGTCACCATGCAGCTGACCGTGCGCACCTTCAAGGACGCCGTGCGCAAGCGCGTGCTGGCCAGCATCGAGCGCGAAGTGAAAGGCGAAGCATTTGCCGCCGGCGCGCCGAAAGAACCGCTGGTACAGGTGCGCCCGGGCACGGATGCCGTCTACAACGACCCGGAGCTGACCATGCGCATGGTGGGCACCTTGCAAAAGTCGCTGGGCGCGGCGCAGGTGGTGGAAATGCCGGCCAAGATGACCTCGGAAGACTTCGCCAATTACGGCCAGGCCGGTGCCAAGGCCGTGCTGCTGCATATCGGCGCGGTGGAGCCAAGCAAGCTGGCGGCGGCCAAGGCCAGCGGCAAGCCACTGGCCGGTCCGCACTCGCCGCAATGGGCGCCTGAGTACCAGCCGACCATCAAGGCGGCGATCACGGCGGAAACGTCGATCCTGCTTGATTTGCTGGGCAAGAAAAAATAAGCAATCCGCTTTATCCGGGGGAGCTCCCTCCCCCGGCTCCCGGTCTGTTTTCCATCTTGCTGTAAAGTAGGCGCGCTGCATGCCGCCCTCTTGAAACCAGAATATGGAATGGATAGTATGACGACCTTCAAACGCCCTGCACTGACCGTGCTGGCCCTCGGTTTTGCCCTCGCCACCGCTTTCGGCACGCCTGCCATGGCGCAGGCCGACAACCAGCTTGATCGCTGGGACCTGACGTCGCTGTACCAGGACGATGCCGCCTTTGATGCCGATGCCGGCAAGCTCACGGCGCAACTGCAGCAGCTGGCCGCCTGCAAGGGCCAACTGGGCGCCTCGCCGGCCCGCCTGAAAAGCTGCCTGGACCTGTATGCCGAAGCGCGCAAGCGCGTCAACCGCTTGAGTACCTATGCGTCGCAGTACTACGACCAGGATACGGGCGACAGCAAGGGTAACCAGCTGAGCCAGCGCGCCGCGCTGCTGGGCAACAGCTTTACGCAGGCCACCACCTTTCTGCAGCCCGAGATCCTGGCGCTGGGCGGCAAGCGTGTCGACGCCCTGCTGGCAAAAGACAAGGGCTTGCAGCTGTACCGTTTTCAACTGAGCACCATGCTGCGCAATGCGCCGCATACGCTCGATGGCGCGGGTGAGCAGCTGGTGTCGCAGTTTGGCCTGGCCACCAGCTCGGCCGCCTCGATCTACCGCACGCTGGCCAATTCGGAAGTGCCGTGGCCGACCGTCAAGCTGTCGACCGGCAAGGAAGTGCGCCTCGACCAGGCGGCCTACACCAAATATCGCGGCGACGACAACCGCACCGACCGCAAGCTGGTGTTCGACGACTTTTTCGGCAAGTGGAAGGAATACGAGCGCACGTTTGGCGAGACCCTGTACGGCCAGCTGAAGACCGACGCGGCGTATGCGAAAGTGCGCCGCTATACCAACTCGCAGGAAGCGGCGCTGGACGCCGACCATCTGCCGCCCGCCGTCTACCAGACCCTGATCGCGCAGACCAACGCCAACCTGCCTACCCTGCACCGCTACTTCAAGCTGCGCGCGCGCATGCTGGGCGTGACGGACCTGGCCTACTACGACATATATGCGCCGCTGCTCAAAAGCGAGCGCAGCTTCCCGCTGGCCGAAGGCAAGCAGATGATGCTGGCGTCCGCCGCGCCGCTGGGCGCCGACTATGTCAAGGCCCTGACGGCGGCGGCCAGCGCGCGCTGGATGGACGTGTATCCGCGCCCGCGCAAGGCGGCCGGCGCCTACATGAATGGCGACGCATATGACGTGCATCCATTCGTGCTGCTCAACTACACGGACAACTACGAAGCCGTCAGCACGCTGACCCACGAATGGGGCCATGCCATGCACTCGGTGCTGGCCAACAAGGCGCAGCCGTCGATCTATGCGCCGTACAGCATCTTTGTCGCGGAAATCGCCTCGACCACCAACGAAGCGCTGCTGCTCGACCATCAGTTGAAGGTGGCGAAGGACGACGATGAGCGACTGCTGTACCTGGGCGCGGCGCTGGAGGGATTGCGCGGCACCTTCTTCCGCCAGGCCATGTTCGCCGAATTCGAGGCGGCCATCCACGGCAAGGTCGACCAGGGCGAGTCGCTGACGGGCGAGCAGATGACGGCCATCTATGCCGGCATCCTGAAACGCTACCACGGCGAAACGCAGGGCGTGATGAAGATCGACCCGGCCTATGCGCTGGAATGGGCGTATGTGCCGCACTTCTACCACGGCTTCTATGTATTCCAGTACGCCACTTCGATCGCCGCGGCGCAGGCGTTTTCGCAGCGCATCGTGGCAAAAGAACCGGGCGCGCTGCAGGCCTACCTGAAGATGCTCGGCTCGGGCGGTTCCAGCGATCCGTACGAGCTGGTCAAGGCGGCCGGGGTGGATCTGGCCACGCCGCAGCCCTACCAGGCGCTGGTGGCGCGCATGAATGGCATCATGGACCAGATCGAGGCGATCGAGAGCAAGCGGGGGAAGTGACCCGATAACATTATCGGGAGGCGTAGGTCGGCTTAGCGCGCAAGTGCGCAAGCCGACAACACCAGCGACGCCAACAATGTTGTCGGATGACGGCCTTTGGCCTCGGCGGCGCCGCCTAATCCGACCTGCCGTTTTCTCCTTCTGCCGCAAACGCCGCCGCATCCCCCTCGAACATGTCTTCCAGCTCCTCGCGCGCCTTGCGCGTGAGGGACATGACTTTCTGCTGGTCCTGGAAATGCGGCGCCACTTCGAGCAGGGTTTTCAGGTTATGCGTGCGGAAGACAGTGGCCGCGTGCTGGGCGCGCTCGGCGGAAAATCCCGCCTGCCGCAAAGTCTGCTCGCCCAGCAGCAGGGCGGCGGCAAACGTCTCGCGCTCGATCAGGGTCACGCCCCGGTTCATCAGTTCATAGTAGTGCGTGACATTGCGTGCGCGCGCCAGGATGGTCAGGTGCGGCAGGCGCAGGCGCACGGCGTCAACCAGCGCCAGGCTGTCGTCCACGTCGTCGATGGCGATCACCAGCGCTTTCGCTTTTTCAATGCCGGCCGCCACCAGCAGGTCCACGCGCGTGGCATCGCCATAAAACACCTTGAAGCCGAATTTGCGCAGCAGGTCGATCTGGTCCGGGTCGTGGTCGAGCACCGTCACGCCGACCTTGTTGGCGGCCAGCAGGCGGCCGATGATCTGGCCGAAGCGGCCAAAGCCGGCGATCATGATCGGGTTGTCCTGCGCTTGCATGGTGTCGTCGGGACGGCGCTTCTTGTCGGTGCGCAGGCGCGGCGCCACCAGCTTGTCGTGCAACAGCAGCAGCAAGGGCGTGGCCACCATCGACACCGTCACCACCACCACCAGCACGGCGCTGGTTTCGGGCGTGAACACGTGGGCTGCCAGCGCGGTGGCGAACACCACGAAGGCAAACTCGCCGCCCTGCGACAGCAGCAGCGCAAAGAACAGCTGCTGGCCGCGCGGAATATCGAACAGCTTGGAAAGGCCGTACAGCAGCGCGATCTTGATCGCCAGCAGGCCCGCCACCAGCGCCAGGATCAGCATCGGCTGCGCGCGCAGCACGCCGAAGTCGACCGACATGCCGACCGCGATAAAGAACAGCCCCAGCAGCAGGCCCTTGAACGGCTCCAGGTCGCTGATCAGCTCATGCCGGTATTCGGAGTCGGCCAGCAGCACGCCGGCGACAAAGGTGCCCAGCGCCATCGACAGGCCCACCGACTCCATCAGCACGCAGATGGCGATCACCAGCATCAGCGCAAAGGCCGTGAAAATTTCGCGCAGTTCGGTCTTGGCGATAAAGCGCAGGATCGGGTTGACCAGGAAGCGTCCGGCCACCACCAGCGCGCCCAGCACGGCTACCAGTTTCACCACGCGCAGCCAGCCCGGCGCATCGCTGTGGGTGGCCAGGCCGCCCAGCAGGGGCACCAGCGCGATCATGGGAATGGCGGCAATATCCTGGAACAGCAAAATCGAAAAACCGGCCGAGCCGGCCGGCGTGGACATCAATTTCCTTTCGCCGAGGGTGGCCAGCACGATGGCGGTCGACGACAGCGACAGGCCCAGCGCGCCCACCAGCGCCGTGCGCCAGTCCACGCCGAACGCCATCGCGCCGGCGCACAGGCCGGCGCTGACCACCGCCACCTGCGCCCCGCCCCAGCCGAAGATGGGCCGGCGCAGCAGCCACAGACGCTTCGGCTCCAGCTCCAGCCCGATCAGGAACATCAGCAGCACCACGCCGAACTCGGAAAAGCTCAGGATCACTTCGACGTTCTTGATCAGGCCCAGGCCCCACGGGCCGATCACGACGCCGGCCACCAGATAGCCCAGCACGGCGCCCATGCCCAGGCGCTTGGCCAGCGGCACGGTGACGATGGCGGCGACCAGGTAAAACAGGATGTTCAATAAAAAGCTGTGGTGTTCCATGCGAATTCCGGAAAAACGTGACGGGAATCGCAATCATGCCTGAACTGGCCGATCAGCGTGAAGAAGCCGCCACCCGCGCCCGCAAGGCATCGAACATCGTCGGAATGCTGTCGCGGCTCATGCTGTCGACGATCCAGCCAAACCCCATCGGCACCGGCCCCGGGTCCGTGTACACCTGGTACTTGACGGCGGTCCTGGACGGATCTTTCGCGTCGGGCGCCAGCTGCCACGCGCCGCTGGTGTCGGCGATGGTCTCGTCGGGTTTCAGGCCTTCCATCGGCACCAGCTTCCACGCCAGCTGGCAGCTCGCATCCGTGACCCTGGGGGTCATCTTCAGGCGGTAGCGCTTGGTCTTCCCCATCGGCAGCTTGAGGGTGATATCGACCAGCGAGGTGCCGGCGCCGCCCGGCGCCACCGTGATCTTGTCGACGTTCGGCATGAACTGCGGGTAGCCGGCAAAATCCTGGATGGTGGCGCACACGGTGGCGACACTGGCCGCCATGGTGGTGCTGGCGGCAAAGGTCTTGCCCGGCATGCCAGGCTTGCTGATGTCCTGCAGGGCGACGTCGGCGGCGGCCAGGGCAAACAACGGGGCGCAGGCGGCGACAGCAATCAATAATCTCTTCATGGGGTTCCCTGGTCGATGCGCGCGCGGATGTCCTCGACATTCACGCGCGACAGATAACGTTCAATATTCTTCCACACGGCGTGATAGCCATAGCCGCCGTTTTTCAGCTCGTCGATCGCCTTGTCGCGCGGCCAGTCCTGGTACAGCATGCGGTACATGGCGATCATCATGCCGGTGCGGTCGGCGCCGTGCAGGCAGTGCAGCAGCACCGGGCCTTCCTGCTCGGCGGCGCGGATGCTGCGCATCGCCTCGATCACATGGCGGTCGCGGATGGCCCAGGTGTTGATGGGAATGCGCACGGTGCGGATGCCGCTGCCTTCGAGCACTTCGGTATCGGAGTGGAACGAGCGCAGGCTGATCACGGTTTTCACGCCCAGCGCCTGCAGCTGCGCCACGTCGACGCTATCGAGCCGCGCGCTGCGATACAGGGCGGGCGTGACCTGGTGCAGGTTCGAGACATGCGGCAGCGGCGTGGCCCAGTCGGGATTGCGCTCGGGCGCCCCAGGCTTCTGTGCGCCTGCCGGGGCCATCATCATGCAGAACGACAGCGCCAGCAACATCGCGGGTATCGACGTCATGATTTTCTCCGGTATGAAAAGAACAGCAGCACGGCAGCGACCAGCAGCGAGACCCAGTAGTCGGTCGGCGCAAATAACAGCCAGTGCTTGTGCCAGGCGATATGCGCCGGGCTGAAATGCGCCACGCCGTACGCAGGATTCATGACGAACCACAGATAGTCCTCGACCACCCAGAACAGCATGATGCAGCCGATCGCGCGCGCTTCCAGGCGCCACGACCACTGCGCCAGGAACAGCAGCGGAAAATGGAAGAACAGCGCGACAAACGGGAACACCCAGGCGTGGTAGCCCGTCATCGGCCGTCCGCCCCAGAAGATATCGAGCAGCCAGTGGTGTTCGATGCGCCAGGTGGGCAGGTTGGCGGCCCAGCCGGCCGCGCCTTCGATCTGGATTTCGACCTGCGCGAAAAACAGGCCCAGCAGACAGACCCAGGCCAGCGTCAGCGCGATCTGCCACGGCTTGACTACCGTGCCCTTCATGCTGGCGTTCCCAGTACCTGGGCCAGCACGTCCAGCGCCGCGCCCGGGCGGCCCAGCGCCAGTGCCTTGTCGCGCATCGATTGCAGCCGTTCGGGATGGTCGAGCAGATGGCGCACGCGGTATTCCAGCGTCACGCCGTCGAACGCTTTCAGCGCCACGCCCTGCTCCAGCAGGTAGTCGGCATTGCGCTCTTCCTGGCCGGGGATCGGCGAATTGACGATCATCGGCAGGCCCAGCGCCAGGCATTCGGAGGTGGTCAGGCCGCCCGGCTTGGTGATCACCAGGTCGGCGCAGGCCATCAGCCGCTCCACTTCGCTGGTAAAGCCCTGCGCCAGCAAACGGCCCGGATACTGCGCGGCCAGTTTTTGCAGTGCCGCCAGTGCCGCGGCGTTTTTCCCGGCCAGCACGATCAGCTGGAAGCCGCCATCGAGCGCCAGCAGGCGCGCGGCGATGGTGTCCAGGCTGCCCAGGCCCGCGCCGCCGCCCATCAGCAAAATCGTCTTGCGGGCGGGATCGAGTCCGAATGCCTGCGCGCATGCGCTGCGATCGAGCGCTTTGGCAAACGCCGGCATCACGGGGATGCCCGTCACGTGGATGCGCTCGGCCGGGATGCCTTCGTGGCGCATGCGGAACGCCACTTCGTCGGTGGCGGCAAAATAGCCCTGCATATGGTCGTGTACCCACATGCGGTGCAGGTCGAAGTCCGTCACCTGCACCCATACCGGACAGGCCAGCTGGCGTTCGCGCAAGGCGCGCGACAGCAGTTCGGCCGGCAGGAAATGGGTGCAGATAATGGCGTCCGGCGCAAACGCCGCGATCTGCGCCATCAGCGCGCGCGTATTGAGGCGCTCGACGCCGCGGCGCAGGCGCTGCATGGTGCTGTCCTTCGGTGCGTCGTGCGTGGCGTGGTACAGATAACCCCACAGCGCGGGCGCCTTGTTGACCAGCTTGATATAGAAATCCGTGTACATCTTGCGAAACGCGGGCGTGACGAATTCCATCACGTCGAGATGGCTGGCAATGGCGCGCGGACCGTGGCCGTCGTCCTGCGTGGCATACGCCTCGATGGCCTGCGCGGCGCGCATATGGCCGGCGCCGGCCGAGACGCTGAGGATAAGAATTTTTTTCTGCTGTGTCATGGAAACCGATGGGTTGAACAATGGGTTGGACAGGAGGCCGCCTGAGGCGGAAGGAGAAAATGTTTGCATGGCATGCCGGCTAGCCCTGGACGGTGTACGGCAAGGCCGACACTTTCCAGCTGCCTTTGAGCTTGCGTTCCATCAGGGCCTGCAAGGCAGCGCCATGCGGTGCGCCTTTTTTGGGGTATGTGACCGGTACCAGCAGATAAATGGTCACCTTGTCGTCGACGGGAATCTCTTCCTGCTGCGCTTCGCCATTCCAGCGCTTGTCGATGGCCAGCAGCGCATCGACGCCGTCGGGCCAGGCCAGGTCCGCCAGCAGTGGATCGTCGCGCCGCAGCAGCGCGCCTGCCGCCAGGCTGGCCTGGTCGAGCGTGGCGCGGCCCAGGCGCGCCAGCAGTTCGACCGGAAAGCGCCATCGGCTGTGCGCGGCAAAGCCGTTGACGGTCAGCGGCCAGCGGGTCGGCAGGCAGACGGCCAGTTCGGTCATCGGCATTTGCCGGAACAGGCCGACCGTAAACAGCAGCTTGAAATCGCGCTTGCCGCCGATGCAGCTGATGCCCAGTGAAAAACGCGCGTCGCCGCTGTCCGGGCTGCACACGGCCGGCAAGACCCAGCCGGCGCTGTTGTGCATGAAGGTGCGGATCGATTCCTGCGGCGAGCCGGCAGTCTGCGGCGGCACGTCGCCGATGCTGACGCCGCCGGCAGCGGCCAGCAGCGCGGCGATCTCGGGAAAGCCCCAGCCGGTCGCCATATCGAGCGGGGCGGTATTCCAGCGCGTATGCAGGCGGTTCGGATTGGCGCCTTGCTGCAGCAGCAAGGCGACCACGGCCTGGTGCCCGCCGATGCAGGCGCTGGCCAGCGGCGACAGGATATTGTCCGGCAGGCCGTCGACGGCGGCGCCATGGGCGAGCAGCCAGCGGCACGTGTCGAGGTGGCCATCGCCTGCCGCCGCGCACAGCGGAGTCGAGTTGCGGTGGCCCGGCAAAGGCAGGTCGACATCCATGCCCAGCGACACCAGCAAGGCGCACGCGTCGCTGCTGCCACTGGCCGCAGCGACGTGCAGCAGGGAGTCGCCATCGTCCATATTGAGCGAGCGCAGGGTCAGCAGTTGCGGCGCGGCCGCCAGCAGGCTGCGCAGCTGCTGCGCCTGATTGCCGCGCGCGGCGTCGCAGGCACTGAAAAATGCGTCCCGGTGCTGGTGGTACACGGTTTTGTTGCCCATCGCTGGCCCTTGCTGGTCATGGCGGCGCCATCATCGGGCGCAGAATAACATTTCTTAATATTAATCTACATGATTTGACAACTGCGGTGTGCGCCCTGCCCGGCTTGCCGGCGCTGCTATGGGGCCGGCGTCGCGTCGGTGCGCAGCACCGGGTACAGGTTCAGGCGCTCGTCCCACGAGCTGTGGCGGCGCGCGAAAAACTCCAGGCGCGCGTGCGGGCTGTTCGCAAAGGCCGGGTCGCTGGCCAGCCTGTCGCGGAACTGCGCCGCCAGTTGCGGATCGGCCGCCAGTTGCTTGCGCGCCACGTCTTCGGCCACGTATTCCTCCATGTACTCCTTGGACTCATACGCGGTATTGAAACTGCCCCAGGCCTGCAGCGAATCGGGCGCGCGCGGCTCCAGCAAGGCCACTACAAGGCGCGCCTTGGGCTGGTTGACCGGCACATACAGCGCGCCGGCGCCGATCTCGCGCTGTTCGCGCTGCCACTCGCCCGTCACCTGCGCCGTCTGGCGGCCTTCGAACGATTTCGCGCCGAACTTGACCTGCGTGGCGCGGAAGGTTTCGACCGGCAAGCGGCCCGGCGCGCCGGCCAGCACCTGGAAGCGCACGCCATGCTGGCGCAGCTTGGCGCCCACCATCGCCGCCTGCGCGGCCGGCACCAGGTAGCCGGCTTTTGGCGCCACTACGTTCAGGTCGGGCACGATCTCTTCGCGCAGAGGTACCGTCCATACCTGCGGCGTGGTTTCGTCATAGCGCGTCATCAGCGCGCCCGACACCTCGGACGGCGTGCGTGTGTAGGCGTAGCCGCGAAAATCGATCAGGCGGCTCTTGTCGGTGGTCCGGTAGCTGAGTGGCAGTTCGCTGCCGGCCAGCTTTTCCGCGCGCGCATCGGCCTCCAGCGCCGTCTTGCGCCAGCCGGCGCCATGCTGCGCCATCTGCTCCAGCAGCGAGACGATGGTGTTGCGCGTGATGCGCACGCGGGTCGGATAGTCCTTCCACGAATGGGTTTCCACCAGCATCGCGAAGCGGTTGCGCAATTGAAAATAGCCGGTGGAAAAGCGCGGGTTCGACACGGTATCGACAAAGCCCGACTGCGGATTGTCGTTTTCGGCAAACGAGATGTAATATGGTTTCGGATCCGAACCCTGTTTCGCCAGGTCGGCCATCACGTTGTCGCGCAAGGCAGCTCCGGCCACGCGCAGTGCGGCGTCGCCCGCATGCACGGGTTCGACCTGGATCGACACGTCAGGCTCGAACTGCGCGCCATCGGTCACGTGCAGGTCGACATAGGCCAGCGGGTCCCAGGCGTTGACCAGCGCCAGCATGTGCTGCATCTCGGGCGCATCGGCCTTCATGTAGTCGCGGTTCAGGTTGTAGTTTTGCGCCGTGCTGCGCCAGCCCATTTCCACCGGACCGCGCTGGTTCGGACGGTTCCACCGGCCGAATCGTTCGTGGCCGTCGACGTTAAACACGGGCACGAACAGCAGCACCTGTTTGTCGAGTGCACCGCGCGCCGCCTTGCCATCGAGCGCTTCGCGCAGCGCCAGGAAGCCCGCGTCCTTGCCATCGATTTCACCCGCATGGATGCCGCCCTGTACCAGCAGCACCGGCAGCTTGCGCCGCTGCGCTTCCTGCGCCGTCAACGCGCCCGTATTCGACACGGCCAGCGCCAGCATCGGGCGGTTTTCCGGCGTGCGGCCGAATTCAAGGCAGCGCACCTGTTTCGGATAGCGGGCCTGGAACTGTTTGCACAGGGTTTCCACTTCCGCATAGCGGCCGGTGCTGGCAAAGCCCGAGCGTTCGGCCACCGTGGTCAATGGCGAGGCGGCGTATGCAGAAGAAGCAAAAACGGATAACAAAGCGGCGGACAGCAGGACGGGGCGTAGCATGGGGAAGGCTCCAGCATCGGATGGGGAAGCCGGCAATTATATGGCCAAATGCCAAGGGTAAATATGGGGGAAAATAAAAGCCGGGAGAGCTGTTTGCTGTCCCGGCTTTCATATTGAACCCCAACGTCAAAGTGCCGGGGTCGGTCGCTTCGCGATCGGAATACGCCCCACTGGGACGTATTCCCCCTGAGGGTCCGACCCCAGGTCTTGCTGTTGGGTTAGAAATCAGCTACCAAAGTGGTAATTGAATTCCACCCAGCCCTGGCGTCCCACGGGGCTGTAGTTACCGATCGGATAGTACGGCCAGCCATTGCTGCTGTCGCGCTTGATCTTGTCGAACACGTTGTTGACAATGAGCGACACGGTGGCGCGGTCGTTGATGCGGTAGACGCTGCTGATATTGGCCAGCGCCGTCGGCGTCAGGTAGGCCGTGCCGGCGGAGTTCGGCACCTTGCCATAGCGGCTCACCAGCAGCGTGTTCGACCAGTCGCCCGCGCCCCAGTTGACGCTCAGGTTCAGCTTGTCAGGCCAGTCCATATTGGTCATCGATTTGGTTTCGTCGATTTCCTCGTCGCCCGCGAACTGCTGCGACTTCTTGCTCAGCACCTTCGCGTAGTTGGCCTTGAAGGCAAAGCGGCCGTAGTTGCTGGTGCGCAGCAGGTATTTCAGGCTGACGTCGATGCCGCTGCTGCTTTGCTTGGCAGCATTGATCGGGTTGACCGTGATGGTCTTGATTTCGCCTGCCTTGTTCAGCGCCGTAGCCGAGTAGCGCTCGATGCGGCCCAGCGTGTCGATGCAGGTCGGCGACGTGATGTCGGTCTTGCCCAGGCGGCAGTCGGCTTCGTCGCGCAGCAGCTTGTCGTCACTCAGGTTGGTGACCAGGTCATCGATCTTGATGTTCCAGTAGTCGACCGAGACGTCGAAGTTCGAGCTGGGCGACCAGACGGCGCCGATGCCGAACGACTTGCCTTTTTCCGACTGCAGGTCGCGGCTGCCGTTCTGCACGTAGTCGGCGCCCGGCGACTTGTTGGCGAACTCGCAGGTCTCGATCGGCTGGCCGGCGGCGCCGCAGCGGTAGTAGTCGGTGGTGCTCGAATAGTAGCCGGTGCCGCGCGCCTGGTAGATGTAGTTCATGTCCGGCGCGCGGAAGCTGGTGGCGTAATTGGCGCGGAACAGCAGTTCGGGCGCGGGACGCAGTTCCAGTCCGCCGTTGTAGGTGAACTTGCCTTCCTTGCGGCCGGCAAAGCTGTAGCGGTCATAGCGGCCGGCCAGCGTGCCGGTCAGCTTGTCGTGCAGCGGCAGGTTGACCTCGGCACCCAGCGCCGAACGCGAACGGGTGCCGGTGGTGAGGTTGGCGCCGCTGGCGATATTGAAATAGCCTTCGTTGATGCGCGCATCGGGTTCGTTGCGGAAGCCCTGCTTGCCCACTTCGGCAATCGTGGCGATCTTTGCCATGCCGGCCGGCATCTGGAACAGGTCGCCGTTGGTGGCCAGGCTGAGGGTATTGGTCCAGGCCTTGTCTGCGCTGTCGGCGTAGCCGGTGATGCCGTTGAATTCTTCCGGCGTCAGGCGGCGCGACAGGCGCGACGCATCGGGTGCATAGATCGCCACGCCATTGGCGTCGGTGCCCAGTTTGGGTCCCAGGAAGAAGCTGTCGATATTCGAGCGCATGCGCGGCACATGGCCTTCGCTCTTGTAGATCGAGGCGTTGTAGTTCGCTTCATACTGCCAGGCGGTACCGGGAATGCGGCCCTTGGCGCCCAGCGACACGGCGGTGGCCAGGTCGTCCCAGCTGCGGTTGTAGCGCTGCACGCCGCCGATTTCCTCGGGCGAGATAAAGCGCGTCCACTCTTCGTACGCGCCCGTGTTCTGGTTGTAGAACGAGTTGCCGTTCAGCGAAGCCGAGGTCCACGACGGGCCGCGCGTGTTGTTGACGGTCTTGTTCTTGCCGATCAAAAAGTCGGCAAACAGCGTGGTGTCGGCATCGAGCTCATAGTTGGCACTGCCGAACACGTTCTGGCTGCTGTTTTTCGTTTGCGTGGTCCAGAAGGTCGGACGCGCTTTCGGGCTGGCGCAATAGCTGCCGTTCTTTGCCGTATAGCTCGATACGCTGCCGCCGAACATGTCGCCGAACTGATTGCAGGTGTCGCCCAGGTCCACATAGCTGCCGGCCGTGCCGGCGCCCAGCGTGCGGCGCGAGGCCACCGTGGTCGGCACGCCCGAGCGGGTGGTCATGAAGTCGCGCTGCATGCTCGTCAGGGGATCGCGTTCGCTCAGTTCCACGCTGAACAGCGTATGGAGCTTGTCGAAGTTGCCGCCGCCCGTCAGCTGCACGCGCTGGCTGTTGGCGCCGCCGCGCGAGGTGCCGCCGGCCTTGACGTTGATGTCGAACCCTTCGGTCTGTTTTTTCAGGATCACGTTGACCACGCCGGCGATCGCGTCCGAGCCGTAGATGGCGGAGGCGCCACCGTTCAGGATCTCGATGCGATCGACGATGCTCGACGGGATATTGGCCAGGTTGGTGAAGTTGACCGCGCCGTCATAGGCGATCGGAAAGTCGGCCAGGCGCCGGCCGTTCAGCAGGATCAGCGTGTGGTTGGGGCCCAGGCCGCGCAGGCTGATGGTATTGGCCGATGGCGTATAGGTATTGCCATAGTCTTCGCCCTGGGTAAAGCCGCTGTTCTGCACCTGGTTGTTGAGCGCGTCGAACACGTTCTTGTAGCCCTGCTTGGTGATCTCGTCGCCGGTCAGGATGGTGACGGACGAAGGACCTTCCAGGCTGGCGCGCGGAATGCGCGAACCGGTGACGACGACGGCCTGCGGGGTGGCCGCCGGCTGAGTATCCGTTGCGGGCGACTGCGTTTGCGCGTGTGCCTGCCATGCGGAGCCGCCGAGCACGGCCAGTACGGCCAGTGCCAGCGGAGATAACTTGCATTGTTTGTGCATTGCTGAACTTCTTAAAGGTAAGAAATCGAGCAAGATAGCAAAATGCAAGTATTTACAGAACGAATGCTTTCTTCTTACCTTATATCAATATTGTTATAAGCAAAGATCCAGCATCGTTCCCAGGGTCAGCGCCGGATCGCGATTTCCTTGTATTGCGGACGCAACACGCGCAAGGCCACGCTTTCCGAGCTTTCTACCGAGCTCAGCAGCTTGCTCATGCCGGTGGCCGGGATGCAGCTGCCGCGCGTGCGCAGCAGCAGCGCCGACGCCAGCATCGCTTCGTTGCTGTCGCCCAGCGCATGCGCATAGTCATCGGCCACGCGGCAGGTCGGCGCCAGGCCATCGGCATAGTCGCCAAAGCCCTTCGCGTTGACGCCCTTGAACTGCACCGCAAAATAGGTGGTGCCGCAGTTTGGCTGCGGATAGAAGCCATAGGGCTTGCCGCAGGTGGTGTCGCCGATCAGGTTGACTTCCACATCGACGCCGCGCAAGCCGTTGATGATCGACTCGCTGGCCGAACAGGTATTGCCGGTGGTGAGCAGGGTGACGCGCTTGAGGCCCAGGTAAGGCAGTGCGGTGCCCTTGGCAATCGGGTTCGGTGCGGGCAAACCCTGGCTTTGCGCATGAAACGGCATCGGCGCGTCGGCCTTGACCTTGTCGTTGCCGATCACCTGCTCGAACGTCTTGCCGGTGGTCGCCTGCGGGCCGGCGATCATGTAGGCCAGCTCGCTGGCGATATCGAGATAGCCGCCGCCGTTGTAGCGCACGTCGAGCACCAGGTCGCTGATGCCGGCCGCCTGGAAGCGGCGCATGGTGTCGATCAGCTGGCGCTCGGCCACATAGTTATGCGTGTTGAAGGTCAGGTAGCCCACCTTGCCGGTGGCCGTGTCGATGATGCGCTCGTTCTGCACGGCGCTGGTATTGACTTCGATCGCCTGCAGGCTCGCGCCGAGGCTGGTCCCGCCACGGCTGAATGCCAGCGTGTGCCGGCCCTGCGCAGCCGGATACAGGCCCGCATTGATCAGATCGACGCTGGCCTGGTCCCCGGCGTTGACGAAGTCCACGCCATCGATGGTCTGCAGCACGTCGCCGCGCTGCACGCCGGCCAGCGCCGCCGGCGAACCGGGTTCGACGATCGTCACCACGGCCTTGCGCGGCGGCGTGGCCTGGCTGATGGCCAGCAGCATGCCGTAGCCCAGCTCAATGCCCTTGTTTGAGGCTTCCCATTCGGCCGTCGTATAGGTGAAGTGGAACTGGTCCCTGGGCTTGCCGCTGGCCGTAATCGCATTGGTTTTCAGCACATCGAAATAGGCGACCGGGGTGCTGAAGTTTTGCGGCAGATAGGTGCTCGGCACTTCCTGGTACCACAGATAGGTTTCATCGATCCAGCTGCGCACCCAGGTCAGTTCGTTGAGCAGGGTACCCTGGCGGTCGGTGGCGTTGCCGCTGCGCGGCTTTTCGCACAGGTTCTGCACGGTGGACGAGGCCACGATGGTGGGGCTGCTGCCGGTGACGGGCGGTGTCGGCGGCACGCTGGCCGTGCTGCCGCCATCACCACCGCCGCCACCGCCGCAGGCAGCGAGCAACAGGGGAATGGCCAGCAGCGCTACATTACGCAAAGTCTTCACAATTTTTCCATAAAGAAACTATTTGAAAGATTATAAACGTTTTCAGTCACATAGTTGCTTATTACGATACTGAAAAAAACATGTAAAAATGGCGCCCGCAGGCGCCATGCATGACCTCAGTGACAGATCAGGCCACCGTCGCGGCTACCGGCGCCGCCACGGCGGTCGGCAACGGCGGCGGTGCGTTGAAGGCGATCAGCAGGCTCGCCTCCTTCTCTTTTGCCGCCACCAGATGGCGCTCCTTCACGTGGCCATAGCCGCGGATATCTTCCGGTATGCTGGCAATGGCCACCGCCTGCGCCAGTTTCGCCGTGGTCAGCTTGGGCAGCAGGCCACCGACCGTGCGGCGATACTCGTCGATCAGCGCGCGCTCCATCTTGCGCTCGGCCGTGCGGCCAAAGATATCGAACGGGCCGCCACGCAAGCCTTTCATTTTCGCCAGCAGGCCGAACGCCTTCATCATCCACGGGCCGAATTCCTTTTTCACCAGGTGGCCCTGGGCGTCGGTTTTGGCCATGATCGGCGGCGCCAGGTGGAACTTGAGCTTGATGTCGCCTTCGAACATGGACGCGATCTTGGCCTGGAATGCGCCATCGGTGTACAGGCGCGCCACTTCATACTCGTCCTTGTAAGCCATCAGCTTGTAGAAGTAGCGGGCTACCGCTTCCGTCAGGCGCAGCTGCGGGCCGTTCAGCGCGCTTTCGGCGTTGCGCACCTGGTTGACGAAATCGAGGTACTGCTGCGCATAGGCGCGGTCCTGGTAGGCCGTCAGCAGCGCCACGCGCTTGTCGATGATGTCGTCGAGCGTGTCGATGCGCTTGAATTCCACCACCTTGGCCGGCGCCGTCATGCGCTGCAGGCTGGCCGTGTCATGCGCGCCCGCGCGGCCCCAGTTGAAGGCGGCCTTGTTGAAGGCCACCGACACGTTGTTGAGGTCGATGGCTTTCATGATCGCCGCCTCGCTCAGCGGCACTTTGCCCTTTTGCCACGCGTAGCCGAGCATGAACATATTGGTGGCGATCGAGTCGCCCATCAGCGCCGTGGCGATCTGGCCCGCGTCGATAAAGTCCACATGATCCTTGCCGCAGGCCTTTTCGATTTCCATGCGCGCCGAGGCGCCGGGGAACTGCCAGTCCGGGTTTTTCACGAACGCGGCCGTCGACGAACTGGTCGAGTTGATCATGGCCCAGCTGCGCCCTTCTCCCATGCGCGACAGGGCGTCGCGGCTGGCCGTGACGATCAGGTCGCAGCCGATCACGAGATCGGCCGCACCGGTGCCGACGCGGGTCGAATGGATATCGTCCTGGCGGTCCGCCAGGCGCACGTGCGACATTACCGGGCCGCCCTTTTGCGCCAGGCCGCTCATGTCCAGCACGGAACAGCCCTTGCCTTCCACGTGGGCCGCCATCGCCAGGATCTGGCCGACGGTCACCACGCCGGTGCCGCCGATGCCGGTGACCAGAATGCCGAATGGCTCGGCCGTGGTTGGAATCACGGGCGTCGGCAGGACCGGCACTTCAGGTCCGCCCTTGTCGGCGCTGGCCGCTTTTTTCGGCTTTTTCAGCCCGCCGCCTTCCACCGTCACGAAACTCGGACAGAAACCCGTGGTGCACGAAAAATCCTTGTTGCAGGACGACTGGTTGATCTGGCGCTTGCGCCCCAGTTCGGTTTCCAGCGGCTCCACCGACAGGCAGTTCGATTGCACGGAACAGTCGCCGCAGCCTTCGCAGACGGCTTCGTTGATCACGGCGCGCTTGGCCGGGTCCGGGTATTCGTTGCGTTTGCGGCGGCGGCGTTTTTCCGAGGCGCAGGTCTGGTCATAGATCATGGCCGACACGCCCGGCATGTCGCGCAGTTCGCGCTGCACGTCCATCAGCTCGGAACGGTGGCGCACGGTGACGCCTTCGGCCCAGGCGTAGTCGGACGGATATTTTTCAGGTTCGTCGGTGACGACGATGATCGGGCCCACGCCTTCGGCCGCGATCTGGCGCGAGATGATCGCCGGCGATAACGGCCCGTCGAATTCCTGGCCGCCCGTCATCGCCACCGCGTCGTTGAACAGGATCTTGTAGGTGATATTCACCTTGGCCGACACGGCCGCGCGGATCGCCAGGATGCCCGAGTGGAAGTAGGTGCCGTCACCCAGATTCGTGAACACATGCTTTTCGTTGGTGAACGGCGCCTGGCCGACCCAGGTCACGCCTTCGGCGCCCATATGGGTAAACGTCGACGTTTCGCGGTCCATCCACAGCACCATGTAATGGCAGCCGATGCCGGCCAGCGCGCGCGAGCCTTCCGGCACCTTGGTCGAACTGTTGTGCGGGCAGCCAGAGCAGAAGAACGGCGTGCGGTCCTTTTGCGGATCGGGTTTCACGCTGATGGCTTTCAGGACGTTTTCTTTCGCTTCCAGATAGGCGATGCGCTCCTTGACGCGCTGCTCGACCGGATGGCCGGCGTAGTAGCGCGAGATGCGGCTGGCGATCGCGCGCGCGATCATGGCCGGGTTCAACTCATAGGTGGCCGGCAGCAGCCAGTCGCCGTGGCCGGTGCCCTTCTGGTTGCTCCATTCGCCCGTGTCGTCGAACTTGCCGACCACGCGCGGACGCTCGCCATCCTTCAGGTTGTACAGCTCTTCCTTGAGCGCGTATTCGAGGATCTGGCGCTTTTCTTCCACCACCAGGATCTCGTCGAGGCCTTTGGCGAACTCGTGCACGCCGTCCGCTTCCAGCGGCCAGGTCATGCCGATCTTGTACAGGCGGATGCCGATATCGGAAGCCGTCTGCTCGTCGATGCCGAGGTCGGCCAGCGCCTGGCGCGTATCGAGGTAGGACTTGCCGGCGGTAATGATGCCGATGCGCGCTTTCGGGCTGTCCCAGATGATTTTGTTGAGCTTGTTGGCGCGCGCATAGGCCAGCGCGGCATACCATTTGTAGCTGTTCATCCGCACTTCCTGCTCCAGCACGGTGTCCGGCCAGCGGATGTTCAGGCCACCGGCCGGCATTTCGAAGTCGGTCGGCAGGGTGATCTGCACGCGGTCCGGATCGAAGTCGACCGCCGCGCCCGACTCGATGATGTCGGTCACGCATTTCATCGACACCCATAGCCCCGTGTAGCGGCTCATGGCCCAGGCATGCAGGCCGTAGTCGATGTATTCCTGCACCGACGACGGATACAGCACGGGAATGCCGCAGGCGTTCAGGATATGGTCGGACTGGTGCGCGGTGGACGAGGACTTGGCCGCATGGTCGTCGCCGGCCAGCACCAGCACGCCGCCATGCTTGGCGGTGCCGGCGTTGTTGGCGTGCTTGAACACGTCGCCGCAGCGGTCCACGCCCGGGCCCTTGCCGTACCACATGCCGAACACGCCGTCGTACTTGGCGTCCTCGAACAGATTGGTCTGCTGCGTGCCCCAGACGGCCGTGGCCGCCAGGTCTTCGTTCAGGCCCGGGTGGAACTTGACGTGGTGTTCGTCCAGGTATTTCTTGGCTTTCACGGCCGTCATGTCGACCGAGGTGACGGGCGAACCGCGGTAGCCGGTAATATAGCCGGCCGTGTTCAGGCCCGCTTTCAGGTCGCGTTCGCGCTGCATCATCGGCAGGCGGATCAGCGCCTGCGTGCCGGTCATGAAGGCGCGGCCGCGCTGCAGTGTGTATTTGTCGTTGAGGGAAATATCGGACGCGTGCGCGCCCGGCTCAAGATTCGAGCCCTTGACTGGTGCATTCATTACTTGTCTCCATTATTCTCTGTGCTACGCGTGCAAAGTCGGTTGAACTCACACGTACCGGCCCTGCCTTGTAAGCGCGCCGGTGCGGAAAAATGACTTGTTTGTCGTAGACTACCACAGGAATGCGCGCAGTTCTTTTGCTGCACTGCACACCTGCGTGGGTACCTTTTGGTGCTTCTTTTGGTGCTTTTTCTTGCTGCGGCCTTGTCGGGTTACGCCGTTCCGGCTAACCCGACCTACGCAAAACAGGGGGCGTAGGTCGGGTTAGCCCGCAGGGCGTAAGCCGACAAACACCCATCATCCGCGCAGGTCGGGTTAGCCCGCAGGGCGTCAGCCGACAAACACCGCCCAGGCTTACACCGCCGTCAACACGCCGCGCTTGATCTGGTCCAGCTCGATCGATTCGAACAGCGCGCGGAAGTTGCCTTCGCCGAAGCCCTGGTCGCCCTTGCGCTGGATGATCTCGAAGAAGATCGGGCCGATCACCGTCTGCGTGAAGATCTGCAGCAGCAGTTCGCGTTCCGTGTCCGTGCTGTGGCCGTCGATCAGGATGCGCAAGCGGCGCAGTTCATCGAGCTGCTCGCCATGGTTCGGCAGGCGGCGGTTGACCAGTTCGTAATACGTCTCGATGGTGTCCTGGAAATCGATGCCGGTGTCGCGCATGCCCTGCACCGAGCCGTAGATATCGTCCGTGCCCAGCGCGATATGCTGGATGCCTTCGCCGTGGTACTGGTCCAGGTATTCGGCGATCTGCGACTTGTCGTCCGACGATTCGTTGATCGGGATGCGGATCTTGCCGCAGGGCGAGGTCATGGCTTTCGACTTGAGACCCGTGTGCTTGCCTTCGATATCGAAATAGCGCACTTCGCGGAAGTTGAACAGGTTTTCATAGAAACCGGCCCACTCCTTCATGCGGCCCCGGTGCACATTGTGCGTCAGGTGGTCGATATAGGTCAGGCCATGGCCGACCGGATTGGCCACCGCGCCCGGAATCGCGACGAAATCGACGTCATAGATGCTGATGTCGCCGATGCCGCCCGGCGCCGGAGCGCCTTCCTTGTCCGCGCCCTTGCCGCGCCAGCGGTCGACAAAGTACAGCAAGGAATCGCCCACGCCCTTGATGGCGGGAATGTTCAGTTCCATCGGGCCGGTCTTGTTGTCGAAGCCCCAGGCGCCCAGTTCCAGCGCGCGGCGGTACACGAACGCGGCGTCGTCGACGCGGATGGCGATCGCGCACACGGACGGGCCGTGATGACGGGCAAAGCGCTGCGCGAACGAATCCTGTTCGGCATTGATGATGAAATTGATGTCGCCCTGGCGGTACAGGGTGACATCCTTGTGGCGGTGGCGCGCGATGGCCGTGAAGCCCATGTTCTCGAACAGCTTGCCCAATGCTTTTGGGTCTGGTGCTGCATACTCGACGAACTCGAAACCATCGGTACCCATCGGGTTATCCCAAGGTTGAAATTGCATGATGTCTCCTCCTAGAAGTAGGGCACAGTATAGGCGGGGCCGGCCGGCATTAAATGCCAAAGATCTCCCGAACAACCATGATTTGCGCAATAATATTGCGTGAAATTAGCCCTACCGGAGGAAGCATGAGCAAAATTACGCTGGATAAAACCGACCGCAAGATCCTCTCGGTGCTGCAGGCCGACGGCCGGCTGTCGAATCAGGACGTGGCCGAGCAGGTCAGCCTGTCGCCATCGCCGTGCCTGCGGCGCGTCAAGCGCCTCGAAGAAGCGGGCGTGATCCGCCAGTACGTGGCGCTGCTGGACCCGGAAAAGATCGGCCTGGGACTGCTGGCGTATGTGAACGTGCGGCTGGAAAAGCACAGCGACGCCACCGCCCATACCCACAGCACGGCGCGCGTGCTGGCGCCCAACCTGGTGACGACGACCTCGCCACGGGCCGACTTTGCCGTGGCCGTGTCGCAATGGCCGGAAGTGGTGGCCTGCTATGCGATGACGGGCGAAATGGATTATCTGCTGCGCGTGCACGTGGAAGACATGGAGCACTTTTCGCGCTTCATGATGGCGACGCTGCTGCGCCACCCGGCCGTGCTGGACGTGAAATCGAGCTTTGCCCTGCAGCGTATCAAGGATACGACCGCCCTGCCCCTGCTGTAGTCAGGCTGGCGGAGGCGTCTTCTTGCGCCCCGGCAAGCGATCCCACAGCTTGGAGGCGGCGCGCGCATTGGCCTTGAAGGTGTAGTCGAACATGGCGAACTGTTCCTGCACCGCCTCCTGCAGCATGCTGCTGGGGTTCGGCGGCAACAATTTCAAATATGCATCGGCTTCGCCGTATTCGCGCTGGATTTCCATGCCCGCCTTCTTGGCGATATGCATCATCGTCTTGTTGGACGACAGGCAATGCATATACAGCGTATCGACATCGTTGTTGCGGCAGTGAATCGCCGCCCGCTCGAACAGCTTCGAGCCCACGCCCATGCCGCGCATCGATTTCGATACCGACACGCCAAATTCTGCCACCTGTTCCTTGGTGGTTACCACGCTTTTCGCGGGCGACTTGTCTTTCGGCGCAAACGCCAGGTGGCCCACGCCGACCAGCTTGAAGGTGCTGCTGTAGACGCCGTAGACCATATCGCGCGAGAAATCCATCTTCTGCACGTATTGCGCCACCAGCTCGTCGGGCAGCGAGCTGCCGAAGCGCAGCAGGCGGTCGCTCTTTTCCAGCGACAGGAAATGCTTCATCATCCGGCGCCGGTCGCGCTCGTGCAGCTGCTTGACCAGCACGGCGGGACGCGCGTCGCCGCTGCTGCGGCTGAGCCAGCGGCGTAACGGATTCTGGAACAGTTTCGGCAATGTCATGGCACTTCCCGGCTGCTGATCGCATTGGTCACGGCTTCCACGCGCGCCGCATGGATCACGGCAGGAATCTTTTTCGGCTCCTGCGCGCAGGCCAGCGCCAGCGCGCCCGCATCGACACCGCGCACCGCCGCCAGCATCGCCTGCAGCCAGGCGGACTGCGGGAAATCGCGCGCCTGCCTTGTACGGGCATCGCATTCCACCGCCTGCAGCAGCTGCACGAAACGCTGCGGCTTGCGCAAGCCGTCGCAGCGCTCGCACAGGCTCACCAGCTCTTCGGCGCTCGAGGCCAGCGCACCGGCAATCGCAGCCTGCTCGCGCGCCGCCATCACGGCCAGCTCGCGGCAGTCGTTCGGCACGCGCAGCCGTTCGCCGAGCGCGATGATCTGTGCGACGGGAACGGCCAGCATCAGCACGGCAAAGCGCACGCACAATTCCAGGCCTGCGGCGGCGGCACGGTCGATCGCCTGCAGCAGGTGTGGGGCGATGTCCAGCTCGGGCAGGATGCGCGGCAAGGCGCCGCAGTCCTGCAGCACCGCCAGCATGCGCGACGGCTGCGCTTCCATCAGCCCTTTTGCCACTTCCTGCCAGACGCGCTCGGCCACCAGCGCGTCGACTTCGCCGTTGGCCACCATGCTGCGCATCAGCACCAGCGTGGCAGGCGCCACCGTAAAGTCGCCGAAGCGGGCGGCAAAGCGGGCCACGCGCAGGATGCGCACGGGATCTTCGCCAAACGCGTCGGAGACATGGCGGAAAACCTTGTTGTGGATATCGTCGACGCCGCCAAACGGATCGGTCAGCTGGCCGTCTTCGTCGCGGGCAATCGCATTGATGGTGAGATCGCGCCGCACCAGGTCGTCTTCCAGCGTGACGTCGGGCGCCGCGTGGAACACAAAGCCCCGGTAGCCGGGGGCCGTCTTGCGTTCGGTGCGGGCCAGCGCATACTCCTCCTGGGTCTTCGGATGCAGGAATACGGGGAAATCCTTGCCGACTGGACGGAAGCCACGGCGCAGCATGTCGTCCGGCGTGGCGCCCACCACCACATGGTCGTGATCCTTGACGGGCAGCCCCAGCAGCGCATCGCGCACGGCGCCGCCAACCGTATAAATCTTCATCTCAACCATTCAATCAGGCAAATCGGCGTCGTGTTTCGCCGCCACTTCCGTCTCGGCCAGCGCTTCGGCGATCCAGCGCGCCACGGCCGGGTGCGCCTGCACGCGCTCGCAATACGCGTTCAGGGCCGGCGCCAGCGACACGCCATAGGTACGGAAACGCATCACGACGGGCGCAAAATACGCGTCGGCAATCGAAAAATCGCCGAACAGGAACTGATGGTGGCCAAAGCGCGACAGGCACTCTTCCCAGATTTCGCTGATGCGGCCGATATCGGCCTGCGCGCCCGGCGTGCGGCCACGGCCCGGCAAATGGGCCTTGATATGCATGGACATATCGCTGCGCAGGTCGGCAAAGCCGGAGTGCATTTCGGCGCAGATACAGCGCGCCATGGCGCGCGCGGCCACGTCCTGCGGCCACAGATGCAGTTCCTGGAACTGCTCGGCCAGGTATTCGCAGATGGCCAGGCTGTCCCAGATGGTGATTTCGCCGGCCAGCAGCACCGGCACGCGGCCGCAGGCCGAATATTCGGCGATCTTGCTCGACGTATCTTTCTGGTCGAGCAGCACGCGCACTTCCTGGAATGGAATGCCGAACGCCGTCAGCGCCACCCACGGCCGCATCGACCAGGACGAGTAATTCTTGTTGCCAATAATTAAGGTCAGGCCTGGTTCGCGCGCTGCTGCCAGGGCTTGCGTCAGGCTGGGGTCAAGGACGGTGGTTTGCATGATCGGCGCTCAGTTCAGTTAGAGGAAGGCAAATCGGCGGAAATCGCGCTGTTTTTCGGGCCTACGGTGGACAGGCGCGCTTTCAGCGACTGCGGGCTCTTGTCGAACAGTGCCGCATAATAGGTGGCGTTGGCCATCACGTTTTTCACGTAGCCGCGCGTTTCCGTGTACGGGATGGTTTCCGCAAACACGGCCCCTTCCAGCGGACGCGTCATGGTGGCGCGCCAGATGCGCAAGCGGCCGGGACCCGCGTTATAGGCGGCGCTGGCCAGCACTTGCGAGCCGTCGAGGCCGCCCACCACCATGTTCAGGTAGTTGGTGCCCAGCAGCACGTTGGTACGCACATCGCTCAACGTTTCCGTTACGAAATCGGTCAGGCCGATCTTCTTGGCCACATAGCGGGCCGTCGACGGCATCACCTGCATCAGGCCGGAGGCGCCCACATGCGATTGCGCATCCATGATGAAGCGCGATTCCTGGCGGATCAGGCCATACACCCAGGCCTTGTCCAGGCCCAGCGACTTGGTGGCCGGATGCATCACATCATCGTGCGGGGTCGGATAGCGCTGCGTGTAGTCCACTTCCAGGCGCGTGCGGTCCGAGGTATTGACCATGCGGTCGAGCACATTGTTCTGGCGCGCAAATTCGGCCGCCGCCAGGTGCTGGCGGTCGGTCATCGAGCGCAATTCCCAGTTCCATTCGCGCGTGCCCTCAAAGCGCAGGCGCATATTGAAAAATTTCAGCGCGCGCTGCAGGCCGGGGTTGGCGGCCATGGCGGCGATTTCCGCCGGGCTGACGGGCTGGCCCGGTGGCGGCAGGACCAGGTGGTTGCCCAGCTCTTCATTGGCCAGCAGGCCATAGAAGTTCGCCTGCGTATTGATGCTGCGGTACAGCGCGTCAGCCTGGGCGTTCGGACGGCCCGGCGTTTCCGCCTGCAGCGAGCGCGCCAGCCAGTAGACCCAGGTCGGGTCCTGGCGCAGCGACACCGGCATGGCCTGGATGGCGGACTTGACCAGCGGCCATTGTCCTTCACGCAAGGCGATGCGCGCCTTCCATTGCATCTGCTCCTGCGTCAACGGTGCGCCATTCGCTTTCTGCCAGTAGTCGAACGCTTCCGGCGCCAGCGAATACGAGGCCTGCAAGGCCAGGTTGGACCAGCCGGTCGCCTGCTCCTGCGCCGTCAGTTTCGGCAGCGCCTTCTGCAGCGCCACCACACCCAGTTTCAGCGTGCTTTTGGCCATGCGACCCACGGCCACCAGGTACATTTCATGGTCGGCCTGGCTGGCGCCCGGCCCCTTGGCCAGCATCAGCGCCGGCAGGTCGATCGCCTGCGCCATTTTCGCGTCGGACGCGCCCAGCAGCAGCGCGATGCGGCGCGCCGGGCCGG
Organism: Janthinobacterium sp.; assembly: GCF_031995485.1. Classification (NCBI taxonomy): domain Bacteria; kingdom Pseudomonadati; phylum Pseudomonadota; class Betaproteobacteria; order Burkholderiales; family Oxalobacteraceae; genus Janthinobacterium; species Janthinobacterium sp. The sequence continues at coordinate 91,278 of NZ_DAMAGB010000001.1, read as the reverse complement.
TGGCATTGGTCTGGCCGGCCAGGCGGATCTGCGCCCACAAATCATTGCTGTCGAACTGGCCGCTTTGCGCCAGCGCCGTGATCAGGCTGCCGCATGCTTCACCATAGCCGGGCGGCGACTGCAGCAGCACGCGCGCCTCGTCCGCCACTTTCTGGCCCTTGGCCAGGCGCGACATCAGCGCATAGCACTTGAGCTGGGTATCGTCGTCGAGCGCGAATTGCGGGTATTGTTCATCGAAGATCACCCAGTTGCGCTGGCGGCCCAGTTCCAGCAACCAGTCGTTGCGGAAGCGGTCGGCGATCGCGCTGCCCTTGTAGCGGGCCAGATAATCGCGAATTTGCGCTTCCGTCAGCTGCCGGATGCGCGGTTTGAGCCGATAATAGTCGACATACGATGGCACCTGGTAATTGGCGAGCCGGCCGGCGTAGAAGTCGACCTTCTCCATGTCTTCCTTGCGCGAGGCGTCGCGCAGCAGCAAAAAGGCATCGTCTTCGCTGCGCGTATCGGGCACGGCAGCGGCAACCGGGTTAGCTGGAAGTGCGGCCTGGGCCAGTGCGGCCAGGGGTGACAAGGCGGATGCAACACACAGCATCGTACCGGCAATCCATTTCGGTGGGGAAATCAATGTACGACTCTCAATGTAAGCTGATGGTGATATGAATAGCGACCCTAGAATAACATGCGATCCGGCCAGTTCGCCACCCATTGCTCTACAGGAAAAAACTGCGCTGCGCAAAGCGCTGCTGGCCGACCGCCGCGCCCTGCCCGAGGCCACCCGCGGCAGCTGGGATGCGGCCATTGCGCAGCGCCTGCTGGACTGGTGTGCAAATGAAAACATTGCCGAACTCGCCGTCTACTGGCCGCTGCATGGCGAGCCCGACCTGCAGGCCGCGTATGCCGAACTGGCCGCGCGCGGCGTGGCCCTGAGCCTGCCGGTGGTGCTGGAAAAGCAGGCGCCGCTGGCGTTTGCACGCTGGACGCCAGGCGAACCCATGGTCAGGGACGGCATGGGCGTGGCCGTGCCGGCCACACTGCGCTTGATAGCGGCGCCTGCCACCTTGCTGGTGCCCTGCCTGGGTTTCAATCTGCAACGCTACCGGCTCGGCTATGGCGGCGGCTATTACGACCGCACCCTGGAACATGCGCCGCGTCCATTGACGTTGGGCATAGCCTACGGCTGCCTGCAGGCAGCATTTGTCAGCGGCCCATATGACATTGCCCTCGATCACATCATGACCGAGGGCAATTTGTTTTAGTACGCCAGACGGATTACTTGACCAGCCGCTGCCACAAGGCGGTGGTGGGCGCCGCCTGGTTCATGCTGTAGAAGTGCAGGCCCGGTGCGCCGCCTTCAAGCAGGCGTTCGCACAGGCTGGTCACCACATCCAGGCCAAAGGCCTTGATGGAGGCGCTGTCGTCGCCGAAGCTGGCCAGCTTCAACCGCACCCAGCGTGGAATTTCCGCGCCGCACATGTCGGAAAAGCGCATCAGCTGCGTGTAGTTCGTGATCGGCATGATGCCGGCCACGATCGGCACGTTGATGCCGATCTTCTGCGCCTGCTCGACAAACTGGAAATACGCGTCGGCATTGTAGAAGTACTGGGTGATGGCGGCATCCGCGCCAGCCTGCACCTTGCGCGCAAACGCCTGCAGGTCGTCCTGCGGCGATCGGGCCTGCGGATGCACTTCGGGATAGGCCGCCACTTCGATATGGAAATGGTCGCCCGTCTCGGCGCGGATAAATTCCACCAGCTCATTGGCATAGCGGAACTCGCCCGAGGCGCCATAGCCACTCGGCAAGTCGCCGCGCAAGGCCACGATACGGCTCACGCCAGCGGCCTGGAAGTCGGCCAGCACGGCGCGGATCGACTCGCGCGAACCGCCGACGCAGGACAGGTGCGGCGCAGCCTGTTCGCCGGCCGCCAGGATCTCGCGCACGGTGTCGAGCGTACCCTGCTGCGTGGTGCCGCCGGCGCCGAACGTCACCGAAAAATACTTCGGCTGCAGTTCGGACAGTTTGGCACGCGTGACGCGCAGCTTTTCCGCCCCTTCCGGGGTCTTTGGCGGGAAGAACTCGATACTGAAGTTATGGGTTGCCATCGGTTTTACTCAGAAGTAAGGTCGACAAGGCCCAGGAAATGATGCTGTACAGAATGGCGCCACCCACGGCCGACCAGAAACTGGCGACATGGAAGCCATCGACCACCTGCGCCACCAGCCAGAACAGAAAGCCGTTGATAATCAGGATAAACAACCCCAGCGACACGAACGTCACCGGCAGGGTCAGCATCACCAGCAGCGGACGGATCAGGGCATTGACCAGTCCCAGCAAGGCCGCTGCCACCAGCGCGGTCCAGCCGCTGCTCATGGTGATCGAATGCATCAGGTAAGGCACGGCAAACAGGGCTGCCGCATTGATAAACCAGATCAGGAGCAAGCGCATTTCTTTAGCCTGTCAAAGATGATAATAGACCGGCGACGGCCGGGCTTTTCAAATTACACAAGTGAGTCCCGTTGCCTCGCGAACCGTAGCGAGCGGATGCGCGGCGTGGCCGAGAAGCGCGGCTGTACGAAGGTACAGCGAGCATCGCCGGCCGCGCCCCGCGCCGCGCAGTAGGTTCCCGAGGCAACCAGCCGATTAGTAGCGGTAGTGTTCCGGCTTGTATGGACCTTCCGTACGCACGCCGATGTAGTCGGCTTGCTCCTGGGTCAGCTCCGTCAGCTGCGCATTCAACTTTTTGAGTTGCAGGCGAGCGACTTTTTCATCGAGGTGTTTCGGCAGCGTGTAGACGCCGACCGGGTAGTTGGCCGTGTTGGCATACAGTTCGATCTGGGCGATCGTCTGGTTGGCAAACGACGAGCTCATCACGTACGACGGGTGGCCGGTACCGCAACCGAGGTTGACCAGGCGGCCTTCGGCCAGCAGGATGATGCGGCGGCCCGACGGGAAGATGATGTGGTCGACTTGCGGCTTGATGTTTTCCCACTCGTATTGCTTGAGCGAAGCGACGTCGATTTCATTGTCGAAGTGACCGATGTTGCAGACGATGGCCTGGTCTTTCATGCGCGTCAGGTGATCGTGCGTCAGGATATGGTAGTTGCCGGTGCAAGTGACAAAGATGTCGCCGTGTTCGCAGGCGTAATCCATGGTCACCACGCGGTAGCCTTCCATCGCCGCCTGCAGTGCGCAGATCGGATCGACTTCCGTCACCCACACTTGCGCCGACAGCGCGCGCATGGCCTGGGCCGAACCCTTGCCGACGTCGCCATAACCGGCGATCACGGCCACTTTGCCGGCGATCATCACGTCGGTGGCGCGCTTGATGCCGTCGACCAGCGATTCGCGGCAGCCGTACAGGTTGTCGAATTTCGACTTGGTGACGGAATCGTTGACGTTGATCGCAGGGAAGGCCAGCTTGCCTTCTTTATGCATCTGGTACAGGCGGTGCACGCCGGTGGTGGTCTCTTCGGTCACGCCGAGGATTTCCGGCAGGCGCTTCGAGTACCAGGTCGGATCGACCAGCAGGCGCTGCTTGATCGAGTTGTACAGGCACACTTCTTCGTCCGAAGTCGGGTTGGCCAGCACGGAAGCATCGCTCTCGGCGCGCACGCCCAGGTGCAGCAGCAACGTGGCGTCGCCGCCATCGTCGAGAATCATGTTCGAGTAGACAGCCTGGCCGTCCACCGATGGCCATTCGAAGATGCGGTGCGTGTATTCCCAGTAGTCGTCGAGCGATTCGCCCTTGACGGCGAAGACAGGAGTGCCGGCGGCGGCGATGGCGGCGGCGGCGTGGTCCTGGGTCGAGTAGATATTGCACGATGCCCAGCGCACTTGCGCGCCCAGTGCTTCCAGGGTCTGGATCAGCACGGCGGTCTGGATGGTCATGTGGATCGACCCGGTGATGCGCGCGCCTTTCAACGGCTGCGCTGCCGCGAATTCTTCGCGGATGGCCATCAGGCCAGGCATTTCCGTTTCAGCAATCTTGATTTCTTTGTCGCCCCATGCGGCCAAGGTGATATCGGCGATGGTGTAGTCGTGTTGCGATTTGAGTACGGCGTTCATCACGCCCTCCTTTCAGTTGTGAAAAAGGTACGTGAGCGCAGTTGCAGGATATTCCGAGCCTGGCGAATTTCTTCGTCGCAACGCTCCTCGGACCCTGCATCATATCATTGGCTGGTCATCGACGGCAACCATTCGGCTGGCGAACGGCCCCCAATGCTTCAGCGCTGGAGCGACCAGCTGCGGCCCGGCCCCAGGCATTTGCCGCGCTCGTCATCGTCGAGGCGCTGCGCCATTTCATCGGCAATGCCGCGCAGCGTCGCCGCCATGTCCTTGTCGGCCACGCTGCCATCGAGCGGATAGCTGGCCGCGCGCGTGGCCCAGATGCAGGTGACCACGGGATCGGGCTTGGTATTGCTGCGCCAGGCATCGGGATCCGTGGCAAATAAACCACCATCCGCGTAGAGCGTGAGCACATGCAAACTCTGCCGCACCGACAATTGCTTCATCAGCGCGTTCAGCTCAGGACCTGTTTCGATCTGGCTGGCCAGGCCGCCATCGGGAAAGACCGCCTTGCCGCCGGCCGCCAGCATCAGCACCGCCTGGCGCTCGCCGCGTTCGGCCCGCTCCAGCAATTGGCCAACCGTCACCAGGGCGGGCGCGGCGGCCGAAGCCAGGCCGGACAGGGTCAACAAAATGGCGGCAACACTGGAGCGCAGCATGGAATTCCTCGGTTAACGTGTGGGCAATATTGCATCCTATCAGCATGACCGGCTTGCTGGCGCGCCAATAAAAAAGCGCCCTCGGCCTTGCGGCGAGGGCGCTCTTTCAAGCAGCAGAGGCGATTACTTCAGGCCGGCCGCATCGCGCAGCAGGGCGACCTTGTCGGTACGCTCCCATGTGAATTCCGGCTCTTCGCGGCCGAAGTGGCCGTAGGCGGCGCTCTTCTGGTAGATCGGGCGCAGCAGGTCCAGCATCTGCACGATGCCTTTTGGACGCAGGTCAAAGTGGGCCAGCACCAGTTTCGCGATTTCCGCGTCGGGAATCACGCCCGTGCCTTCCGTGTAGACGGTGATATTGATCGGCTTGGCCACGCCGATGGCGTAGCTGACCTGCACCTGGCACTGGCGCGCCAGGCCGGCGGCGACAATGTTTTTCGCCACGTAGCGGGCGGCGTAGGCGGCCGAACGGTCGACTTTCGACGGGTCCTTGCCCGAGAACGCGCCGCCGCCGTGCGGCGCTGCGCCACCGTAGGTGTCAACGATAATCTTGCGGCCGGTCAGGCCGCAATCGCCTTGCGGACCGCCGATAACGAAACGGCCGGTCGGGTTGACCAGGAATTTGGTCTCGTTCAGCCATTCGCGCGGCAGGATCGGCTTGATGATTTCTTCGATCACCGCTTCTTCGATCTGCGCATGCGTCATTTCCGGCGCATGCTGGGTCGACAGCACGACGGTATGCACGCCGACCGGACGGCCGTCGACATAGCGCAGCGTGACTTGCGATTTCGCATCCGGACGCAGCCATGGCAGGCGGCCATCCTTGCGCAGCTGCGACTGGCGTTCGACCAGGCGGTGCGCGTAGTGGATGGCGGCAGGCATCAGCTCGGCGGTTTCATCGCAGGCGTAGCCAAACATCAGGCCCTGGTCGCCAGCGCCCTGGTCGAGGTCGATCCCGGCGCCTTCATCGACGCCTTGCGCGATGTCCGGCGACTGCTTGTCGTAGGCGACCAATACGGCGCAACCCTTGTAGTCGATGCCGTATTCGGTATTGTCGTAACCGATGCGTTTGATGGTTTCGCGCGCAACTTGAATATAATCCACATTGGCGTGCGTGGTAATTTCGCCCGCCAGCACCACCAGACCGGTGTTGCACAGGGTTTCGGCCGCCACGCGGGCGTTCGGGTCCTGGGTCAGGATGGCGTCCAGAATGGCGTCGGAAATTTGATCGGCAACCTTGTCGGGATGGCCTTCCGAGACGGATTCGGACGTGAAGAGGTAATCGTTGGACATGCAAACTCCTGTTTACTATGTGAATGTTCTGTCGCAGTAAAGAGGATTTGCCTGCGACGCTTTAGCGATATTTATATTCCGCTTCGCAAGTTGTCTATTAACTCAGCGGATACTACAACGTGGTATTTTACGCTTCTTAAAAAATTTTGGCAGTGCAACACGCCATACTTTAGAAACAGATCATTCATGCTCGTCCCCATTTTCCGGTTTTTATCCCTGTTTCCCCTGCCCTTCCTGCATGCGCTCGGCGCTGCGATGGGCTGGGTGATTTACGCCATTTCGCCGTCGTATCGCCGCCGCATGCGCGAGAACATGCAAGGTGCGGGGTTTTCGCAACACTTGCATGCGGCCGTGTCCGAAGCGGGCAAGAGCGTGCTGGAACTGCCATTCATCTGGTGCGCGCCAGCCGAGCGCGTGGCGCGCCATGCGACGGTGGAAAACTGGGAACTGGTCGAGCGGGCGCTGGCGCACGGGCGCGGCATCGTGTTTTTGACGCCCCATCTGGGCTGCTTCGAGATCGTCGCCCAGCAGATCGCCCTGCGCACGGCGCTGACCGTGATGTACCGCCCGCCCAAGCGCGCCGCATTGAAACCGCTGATCGAAGGGGCGCGCGCGCGCGAAAACCTGATGCTGGCGCCAGCCAATATGTCGGGCGTGCGCATCTTTGCCAAATGCCTGAAAAAAGGCCAGCCGATCGGCCTGCTGCCCGACCAGGTGCCGCAGGAAGGCGAAGGCGTGTGGGCCGAATTCTTTGGCCGCCCCGCCTACACCATGACCTTGCCGGCCAAGCTGGCGCAGATGGGCGGCGCCGAAGTCATCATTACCTATGCGGAACGGCTGCCGGGCGGACGCGGCTACCGCGTGCACTTCGTGCCGTTTACCGGGTCGCTGGACGGCAGCTCGGCCGAACAGGCGCGCACCATCAATGCGGCGATGGAACAATTGATCGCGCGCAGCCCGGCGCAATACCTGTGGAGCTACAACCGCTTCAAGGTGCCGCGCGGCGCGCCGCCACCGACGCCACAGGCGCCAGCGGCTGACGGAGCGCCATCATGAGGCTGCTGATCGGCTTCATGTGGCTGCTGCACTGGCTGCCCTTGCCCATCCTCGGCCGTTTCGGCGCCGGCATCGGCAATCTGCTGTTCATCGTCATGGGTCCGCGGCGCGAGATCGCGCTGACCAATCTGCGCCTGTGCATGCCGGAACTGACGGAACAGCAGCGCCGCACGCTGGCACGCCAGCATTTCCAGGCTTATTCGCGCAGCGTATGGGAGCGCAGCATCTTGTGGTGGGCCTCGGAAGCGCGCCTGAACCGGCTGATCAAAAAGGTGCCGGCGTTTCCGGGCCAGCAGATCGCCAGCAGGCCCACCATCCTGCTGTGTCCGCATTTTGTCTGCCTCGACGTGGCCGGCGCCGCCACTGCAATGGAAATCGAAGCGTCGTCGATGTATGTGCAGCAAAAGAACGCCGTATTCGACAAGGCCTTGCGCGACGGCCGCTCGCGCTTCAAGCCGTCGCGGCTGTTTACGCGCCAGGACGGCATCAAGACCATCTTGCGCGCGCTGCGCGACGGCCTGCCCTACTTCATGCTGCCGGACATGGATTTTGGCGAAAAAGATGCCGAGTTCGTGCCGTTCTTCGGCGTGCCGGCCGCCACGCTGACAGCGACCGCGCGCCTGGCCATGGCCGCGCGCGCCCAGGTCATCCCCGTGATCGCCACCTTCCTGCCCAATTACCAGGGCTGGCAGGTAACCTACTATCCGGCCTGGGACGACTATCCGGGCGACGACGTCACGGCCGCCACGCGCCGCATGAACGAATTCATCGAGGAACGCGTGCGCGAAGCGCCAGCCGAGTATTTCTGGACGCATAAGCGCTTCAAGACCCGCCCGGCAGGCGAGGCGTCGTTCTATAACCAGCACAAACCAGACTGAACCGCATGAAACTGAACTTTACCAAGATGCACGGCGCCGGCAACGATTTCATCGTCATCGACGCCATCAGCCAGCAGATCGATTTCACGCCCGAACAGTGGCAGCGCCTGGCCGACCGCCGCTTCGGCATCGGCGCCGACCAGATCCTGGTCGTGGAACAGGCGCGCCTGCCCGGCTGCGATTTCCGCTACCGCATCTATAACAACGATGGCGGCGAAGTCGAACAGTGCGGCAACGGCGCGCGCGCGTTCGTCAAGTTCGTCAGCGAAAAAGGCCTGTCGGACAAACGCAGCATCAGCGTGGAAACCATGGCCGGCGTGATCGCGCCACGGCTGGAGCTGGACGGCAGCATCACGGTCGACATGGGCGCGCCGGTGCTGGCGCCGGCGCTGGTGCCCTTCACGGCGGACGGCCTCGATGGCGTCACGCAGGGTAGCGGCACCGTGTGGCCGCTGGACCTGGCGCTGCCGGGCGACGCTGGCACGGTGCTGGTGTCGGTGGTCTCGATGGGCAACCCGCATGCGGTGCAGGTGGTCGATGATGTCGACGCACAAGACCTGGAAACGTCGGGTCCGCTGATCGAACATCACCCGCGCTTTCCACGCCGGGTCAATGCCGGCTACCTGCAGGTGATCGACCGCCATCACGTGAAACTGCGCGTGTACGAGCGCGGCGCGGGCGAAACGCTGGCCTGCGGCACGGGCGCCTGCGCGGCCGCCGTGGCCGGCATCTTGCGCGGCCTGCTCGATTCCCCGGTGCGCATCAGCGCGCGCGGCGGCGAACTGTCGATCGCCTGGCAGGGCGAAGGCCAGCCGGTCCTGATGACAGGGCCGGCCGTCACGGTCTTCGAAGGCCAGATCGAAGTCTAAGCCGCCAGGAACTCCTGTTCCTGCGCCACGTCCAGCTCGGCCAGATAGCATTTCAGCCGGTACAGCCGTTGCCGGTAGTTGCCCTCCGGACCATCGACACTGCAGTCGACGCGTTCGAACAGGCGCAGCACCTGGTCGAGCACCTGGCGCTCCTGCGCCGAGCGGATCAGCGCCAGGCGCCGCTTGCCGCGGCCGTGGGTGGCGCTGATATCGATCAGCAGGCAATGGCCGTGGTCGGCCGCATGCACATCGAGCAACAGCGCTTCGGCGCGCGTCAAATGAAAACAGCGCGCCAGCGCCAGCCGCGCCGCCAGCAGCGGCTGGCTTTGATCGAGTTCGCGCTTGAGCGCCGCGCTGTGCGTGCCGGCAAACTGGCCCCAGTCGCCCGGCTCGCCGCATGGCGCGATTTTCGCCAGCACCGCTTCGGCCTCGCAGCTGCCTTGCGACTGCGCCTGCAACAGCCAGTACGCGGCGCGTACGTCGCTGTTGACGCCCTCGCGGCGGTTACGCCAGGCATGCATGCCGCATTCGAGCTGGGCCGGGCCATGCCCCAGGTCGGCTGCGCGCTCCAGGCAGCAATGCGCCTCGACCACATTGCGCTGCGAAAATTCCGGTTTGGTATAGATGCGTGACAGCACGAACCAGGCTTCCGCCAGGCCCTGCTCGCCCGCCTGCGTCAGCCAGCGCACGGCACGCTTGAAATTGGCCGCGCCATTGCGTGCCGCCAGCCTGCGTCCATGGGCATCCATGCGCGCATAGCCGAGCCCCAGCTCCAGCTGGGAGGCCCGGTCGCCGCCGTGCGCCGCCAGCTCGCAGCACTGCCAGCTTTCGGTACCGCCGGTGGGCGCCAGCGCCTGGGCGCAGCGCGACAGCAGCAGCACCTGCTGCGGGGCCAGGGCAATCGTGCGCGCACCGTTGACGGCCTGGCGCTGCAGCAATTCGCGCGCCAGCGGCATGGCATAGGTCAGGAAGCCCGCCTGGTCACCCGTCTGCCACGCCTGCTCCAGCCAGGCCTCGCTGCCACGCTGCTCCGGACGGGCTTCGGCGCCATCCTGCCGGGACAGCAGCCATAGCGCATCGGGCAGCCCGGCCTTGGCCGCCGCTTCCAGGCCCAGCCTGGCCTTGGCGCGCACGGGCTCGCCATGGCTGGCCGCATCGGTCAGCACCAACTGCGCCAGCACCAGTCCGGCCTGCGCCAGTCCGGCGTCGAACGCCTGTTCATAATAGGGAATGAGCGCCCTGGCCGCCGCTTGCGCCAGTTCGAACGGCACATGCGTGCCGATCAGCAAACATGCTTCTTCGCTGCCTTCCTGCGCCGCGCGCGCCAGCCAATGCAAGGCCGTCGGCACGCTTTTCGGTACCCCCTGGCCAAACAAATACACGCGTCCCAGCGCCAGCTGACAAACAACGTCGCCCGCACGCGCCCCCTTGATCAATCCTAATATTTCGCGATTTGCCATCGATTCTCGATATTGAGTCAATGATTCTAATAATCTGCTGTCTCCAGGTTCGCTACGGCCGTGCGGCCGTGTAAACCGTTCCATAGTGTAACGTCGTTGCGCGCCAAATCCGAGGTCGTGAAAGTTAAAATTGATTAAACGCAATATTTCCTTTGGTTTAAGTCATGCGCAAGAATACAGATCGCCGGCGGGACAGGGGGAGGAAGCGGCAATCGCGCGCCTGATGGGGAAAAAGCCGGCGTTACGAAAATACAACACGGCAAGCGGCTTGCCGCGCTTTCCACCAATCTTTTTAACCATATTTGACCAATCCCACGCGGACGCGGCGCCGACGAATTAAGGTTGACTCATCGAAACGCGGTACTCAACGCCTTTCAATCTGCTCGGATATCTGACGGAAACCACTTTAACCAGGGAAAAAGACATGAAAAAATCACTCGTTGCCCTCGCCCTCTTCGGCGCCTTCGCCGCTACCGCACAAGCTCAATCGTCGGTCCAGATCTACGGCACCGTTGATGCCGGCCTGGCCAAAGCCACCAATGGCACCACGTCCGTCAGCAAGCGCGACAATAACAAGCTGGGCTTCAAGGGCACGGAAGATCTGGGCAATGGCCTGAAAGCTATTTTCCAACTGGAAATCCGCTACGAGTCCGATACCGGCACGATTGAAAACACCTCGGGCGGCAACTCGCGTCCATTGTTCCAGGGTCAAAGCCGCGTCGGCCTGCAAGGCAACTTCGGTACCGTCCGCCTGGGCCGTGGCCTGACCGCTTTCCAGGAAACCAGCACCGCGTTTGAACCATGGTCGGGCATGCCAACGCAAGCCGGTTTCCAGACCGACCTGACCGTTGCCGCTTACAGCAGCGATCCGCTGAGCGCACCAGGCAACTCGCGCAACCGCTTCTCGAATGCCGTGTTCTACAACTCGCCAGTATTTGCCGGCTTCCAGATCAACACCACCATCGCTGCCAAGGAAGCCAATAACAACGCCGCCGTTGCCGCGACCGTGCGCAACCTGACGACAAACGCCACCGGCAACTTTGCGCTGCCGGCCAACGTCGCACCAGCGTCGAACCCGTACTCGATGTCGGTCACCTACAACAACGCCCAGTTCGCCGCCATGGGCGCCTACGAGCGCAATGGCCTGCAAGCCAAGCTGTGGTCGGTCGGTGCCTCGTTCAATCCGTCGCCGGAACTGAAACTGATGGCGTCGTACCAGCATCAGGACGACAGCAACTTCAAGATCGTCAACACCGATACCAAGGCATGGGTACTGGGCGCCAACTATGACGTCGGCCCTGGCAAGATCCGCGCCGGCTACGGCCAGAAAACCCCGGATGGCGTGGTCAAGACCAAGCAGGCTTCGCTGGGCTACGACTACAACCTGTCGAAACGCACCTATGTCTACGCAGACATCTCGAACAAGAAACAGGCTGCTGCATTGAACTACAATGCCTCGACCACCATCAACTACGTGGGCGTCGGCGTACACCACAATTTCTGATGACATGACGCCTGCAAGGGCGCCATGGATCAGGCAATATTGGGCGGCATGGGCAACCATGCCGCTTTTTTCATGGCCGCACGCGTTTGCGCCGTATTGCGGCGCGCTCTCGGTTAGAATCCAGGGGTTACTCTTTCTACTGTTCAATCATCAATGACCGCCACACTCGACTCCAGCACCGTCGCCCAGTATCTGAGCGAGCATCCGAACTTTTTCGAAGAACATACCGCCCTGCTGGGCGAGGTCAAGCTGAGCAGCCCGGTCACGGGACGCACCATCTCGCTGCAGGAGCGGCAGATGGAAGTGATGCGCGACAAATACAAGGCGCTGGAACTGCGCATGTCCAACCTGGGCCGCGTGGCCCAGGAAAACGGCGCCATCGCCAATAAATTCCATGGCTGGAACCAGGCCATGCTGCAGGTACGCGAGGACGGCGCCATGCCGCGCGTGCTGGTCGATGCGCTGCAAACCCATTTCAACGTGCCCCATGTCAGCCTGCGCCTGTGGCAGCTGGCGCCCGCATTCGCCGATGCCTGGTATGCCCAGGACGTGACGGCCGATGTGCGCATGTTTGCCAATGGGCTGCAAACGCCGTATTGCGGCAACAATCGCGATTTCGAAGCCGTGCACTGGCTGCAGGCTGGCAAGATCGAATCGACCGTCATGATCGCCCTGCGCGCGCCAGGCACCAGCAGCACCTTCGGCCTGCTGGTACTCGGTTCGCCCGACAGCGAACGGTTTACGTCCAGCATGGGCACCGATTTCCTCGTGCATATCGGCGCCACCGCCAGCGCCGCCCTGAACGCGCTGCGCGCACCGGCCTGAGTCAACGATGAGCCAGTCGCGCAGCAAGGCCGGTTGGCTGGACGCGTATCTGGCCCAGCTGGAAACCCAGCGCAAGCTGTCGCCGCATACCCTCGATGCCTACCGGCGCGACCTGCGTCAATTGCTGGCGCTGAGCGGCGAGACCGCCTGGCCGAAGCTGGGACACCAGGAAGTGCGCCGCCATACCTCGAAACTGCATGCCAGCGGCCTCGATCCCCGTTCGATCGCGCGCAAGCTGTCGTCCTGGCGCGGCTTTTTCGACTGGCTCGGTGGCGAAACCACGCTCGATGCCAATCCCGTCGACGGCATCCGCGCGCCCAAGCGTTCAAAAAGCCTGCCCAAGGCCCTGTCGGTGGACGACGCCGTGCGCCTGGTGGCGCCCGCGCCGCACCAGGAGGCAAAAGCCGAGCCTGATGAATTGTGCAGCCGCGCCATGTACGAACTGCTGTATTCGAGCGGGCTGCGCGTGTCCGAACTGACCAGCCTGGATACGCATTACTGCAAGGGCGGCGACGGTGTTGCGGCGTCGCCGGGCTGGATCGACCTGGCCAGCTTCGAAGTCATCGTCACCGGCAAGGGCAGCAAGATGCGCAAGGTGCCGATCGGCAAGGCCGCGCTGGTGGCGCTGTCAGCCTGGCTGGCCGTGCGCCCGCCGGCGAAGGACGGCAGCGCCGCGCTGTTCCTGAGCAGCCGCGGCACGCGCATCTCGCCGCGCGTGCTGCAACTGCGCCTGAAAGCCCACGCGCTGGCCACCGGCATTCCCGCCAATGTGCATCCGCACGTGCTGCGCCATTCCTTCGCCTCGCATGTGCTGCAATCGTCGGGCGACCTGCGCGCGGTGCAGGAAATGCTGGGCCACTCGAGCATCACCTCGACCCAGGTCTACACGGCGCTCGATTTCCAGCACCTGTCCAGGGTTTACGACCAGGCTCACCCGCGCGCCAAGCTCAAGTAGTTCCGTGTCGCTACGTGTGGCCTGATCCATGTCAAGCCGATTCCCGCGCATTTGCAAGCATCCGGAAAATTCCGGCATAATCGTCCGGATACGCCCGCCGGCCTTGGCACGGCGGCAACACCGATTCACCGCATAGGTTCCTTACATGGCAATGATCCCCGCTACCATCCTCACCGGCTTCCTCGGCGCCGGCAAAACCACTTTGCTCAACCGCATCTTGCAGGAAGACCACGGCATGCGCATCGCCGTGATCGAAAATGAATTCGGCCAGGAAAACATCGACAATGAAATCCTGGTGCAGGATAGCAGCGAACAGATCATTGAAATGAACAACGGCTGCATCTGCTGCACCGTGCGCGGCGACCTGATCGTGGCACTGACGGCGCTGGCGCAAAAGCGCGACGCCGGCACCCTGTCGTTCGACCGCGTCGTGATCGAAACGACGGGCCTGGCCAATCCGGGTCCGGTGGCGCAAACCTTCTTTGTCGATGAAGAGGTGGGCAGCCACTACATGCTCGACGCCATCATCACCGTGGTCGATGCGCGCCATGCGATGCAGCAGCTCGACGACTACGAAGAAGCACAGCGCCAGGTGGGTTTTGCCGACAAGCTGCTGCTGTCGAAGACCGACCTGGTCAGCGAAGACGAACTGGCCGCCTTGAGCCGCCGCCTGAAGCGCATCAACCCGCGCGCGCCGATCGGCAAAGTGGACTTTGGCCGCGCGCCGATCGCCGAGGTGCTCGACATCCGCGGCTTCAACCTGAACGAAAAGCTGGAACTCGATCCGGACTTCCTGGCCACCGAAACGGCGCACGTGCATGATCACGACCATCAGCATGACCATGCACACGGTCATGATGAGCACAAGCACGAGCACGGCGACGCCTGCGCCACCGATTGCGGCCATGCCGACCACCATCACGCGCATCACAGCGACGATATCGCCGCCTTTGTTTTCAAGAGCACGCAACCGTTTGACAGCGCCAAGCTCGATGAATTCCTCGGCGGCCTGGTGCAGGTGTACGGGCCGCGCATGCTGCGCTACAAGGGCGTGCTGCTGATGCAGGGCGCCGAACGCAAGGTGGTGTTCCAGGGCGTGCACCAGCTGATGGGCAGCGACCTGGGCGCCAAATGGGGCGACGATGAGGTACGTGGCAGCAAAATGGTGTTTATTGGCAAAAATCTACCAAAAGACATTTTTATTCGCGGACTCGAACAATGTTTGGTATAAACTAGCCGGGTTTTGTGATTTACCCGTTGCAAACAGGAAAAGAAAAGGGAAAGTTAAGTGCGCTTTCCCACCATCCGAAGACAATCTTGCCGGCATAATCTCTCAGGTGGCGATAGATGATCGCTCAGGCAACAAATCGGGATGGCAATATACCGCAAAGCGTGCCAAAATCAGCGACGAAAACGGCCCCTGTCGTTGGCCTGTCATGAAATGCAGGCAAACTGCCGATGGCAGCACGCCAGGCATGCAACCGATCCACCCAACACGCCAGTCGACGCGCCCAGCGCGAGACTGGCATAAAGCGGTAAAAAGTTATCAACATGGCATGATGGCCGGCCGGTAGTCCGGGCTGTGCCGGCAAGCCAAAGGTCGCAAGCAGTACATCCGGACAGCAATGCCCAGCGGAACCTGTACAGTTGCTCGGTATCGCCGCATCAACTGATCAATTTGAAAACTCTGTCGTATCGAAGGTAAGCGAAGTCATGACCAAAACTAATAAATCGAGCCCGGCCGCCAACCAAGACATCCCCGTCATCAGCGAAGAAGCGATTCGCGCCATGAGCGAGGATGACTACATGAATGCGGCACAACTGGCATTCTTCAAGGCCCGCCTGCAACAGCTGGAAAAAGACCTGCTGAAAAACGCCGGCGAAACCACGGAACACCTGCGTGAAACCGTGCTGGTACCCGATCCGGCCGACCGCGCCACCATCGAGGAAGAGCATGCGCTGGAACTGCGCACGCGCGACCGCGAACGCAAACTGCTGAAAAAAGTCCAGCAATCGATCGCCAGCATCGACGGCGGCGAGTACGGCTGGTGCGAAGAAACGGGCGAGCCGATCGGCATCCCGCGCCTGATCGCCCGACCGACCGCCACCCTGTCGCTGGAAGCCCAGCAACGGCGCGAACTGAAACAGAAACTGTACGGCGACTGATTTTTCGGTTGTCCCGAAGCAGGAAAAAAGCATGCGGCTCCGGCCGCATGCTTTTTTTTTGCCCCGCCGCGGCGATGTTCTGTATCGCTTGCAATTACCCGATCCATCCCCACGTTTGAGCCACCAGCGCGCAATGACGCCATTCTGCGCGAGTCTGCAGCATACTTTTTGAGGTCACTATGGAACAATTTCACGGCACCACCATCCTCTGCGTCCGGCGCGGCAAGCAAGTGGCTTTGGGAGGCGACGGCCAGGTCACGCTTGGCAATATCGTCATGAAGGGCACGGCCCGCAAGGTACGCAAGCTGTACCAGGGCAAGGTGCTGGTCGGTTTTGCCGGCGGCACCGCCGATGCCTTCACCCTGCTCGACCGCTTCGAAGGCAAGCTGGAAAAGCACCAGGGCAATCTGCTGCGCGCCTCGGTCGAGCTGGCCAAGGACTGGCGCACCGACCGCGTGCTGCGCCGCCTGGAAGCGATGCTGCTGGTGGCCGACAGCGAATCGACCCTGGTGATCACCGGCAACGGCGACGTGCTGGAGCCGGAAGACGGCATCGGCGCGATCGGCTCGGGCGGCACCTACGCCCAGTCGGCCGCCAAGGCGCTGCAGGAAAACACCGAATTGTCGCCGGCCGAAATCGTCAAGAAGTCGCTGACCATCGCAGGCGAACTCTGCATTTACACGAACATGTCGCACATTATCGAGACGCTCGACTGAGCGCCTGAGCCAAGAACAGAAAGCCAAATATGATCATGAACATGACCCCGTCGGAAATCGTTACCGAACTCGACAAACACGTGGTGGGCCAGGCCAAGGCCAAGCGCGCCGTGGCCATCGCCTTGCGCAACCGCTGGCGCCGCCAGCAGGTGGCCGAGCCGCTGCGCCATGAAATCACGCCGAAAAACATCCTGATGATCGGTCCCACGGGGGTCGGCAAGACCGAGATCGCGCGCCGCCTGGCCAAGCTGGCCGAGGCGCCCTTCATCAAGATCGAAGCAACCAAGTTTACCGAAGTGGGCTATGTGGGCCGCGACGTCGACACCATCATCCGCGACCTGATCGATATCGGCATCAAGCAGACGCGTTCGCTGGAAATGAAAAAGGTGCGTGCGCGCGCCGAAGATGCGGCCGAAGACCGCGTGATCGATATTTTGGTGCCGCCGGCGCGCGATTTCGGCTTTACGCCGAATGCAGCTGCGGCAGTGGATTCGGGCAGCGGCGACAGCACGCGCCAGACCTTCCGCAAGCGCCTGCGCCAGGGCGAACTGGACGACAAGGAAATCGAGATCGAAGTGGCCGATGCCGGTCCGCAGATGGAAATCATGGCGCCGCCGGGCATGGAAGAAATGACGGAACAGATCAAGTCGATGTTCTCCGGCGTGGGTGGCGCACGTAAAAAGGCGCGCAAGGTCAAGATCAAGGAAGCGTTGAAGCTGCTGGTCGAGGAAGAAGCGGCCAAGCTGGTCAACGAAGATGAACTGAAACAGAAGGCGATCCAGAACGTCGAGCAGAACGGCATCGTGTTCCTGGACGAGATCGACAAGATCGCCTCGCGTTCCGAGTCGGGCGGCGCCGACGTCTCGCGCGCCGGCGTGCAGCGCGACCTGCTGCCGCTGGTCGAAGGCACCACCGTCAATACCAAGTACGGCATGATACGCACCGACCATATCCTGTTCATCGCCTCGGGCGCGTTCCATCTGTCGAAACCGTCGGACCTGATCCCGGAGCTGCAGGGACGCTTCCCGATCCGGGTGGAACTCGAATCGCTGTCGATCTCGGATTTCGAGCGCATCCTGACCAGTACCGACGCCTGCCTGACAATGCAGTACGAGGCGCTGCTGGCGACCGAAAACCTGAAGCTGCAGTTCGCGCCCGAAGGCATCACGCGCCTGGCCGAAATCGCCTATTCGGTCAACGAACGGACCGAAAACATCGGCGCGCGCCGCCTGCATACGGTGATGGAAAAGCTGCTTGAAGAAGTGTCGTTTACGGCCAGCGAAGGCAGCAGCACCAGCGAGAACCTGCTGGTGATCGATGCCGCGTATGTGAATCAACGCCTGGAAGCGCTGTCGGTCAACGAGGACCTGTCGCGCTACGTGCTGTAACCGACGCAAGGGGGCGACATGGCAAACAAGGCCCTGGCGACGCGGCAGAAAATGCAGTTCCGCGTCGAACCCTCGCAGGCGCCGCGCAACCCGGTTGCCGCGGCCGCCAAGCAGCGCGCGGCTGGCGCGCATGTGAAAACCGTGTCCGGCCAGCGCCAGCAGGAAAAACGCCTGCTGGCCAGATTGCTCACGAAAATCTCTGAAAAGTAAGGCCGCCTGCGGACGCCCTTCAACAGGGCGTCCGCGATCAGGCCATCGGGGGCCGCGGCATCACCCACCCGTGTGATCGCCGCGGCGAAACCTGCCGCGCCTTGCTGCCGGTGCAACCGGTAACGGCAAGCGCGCACTGCAGTGTCATCGCTTTTTCCCCAAAGTACTATCATCTTGTGCAAAGTGGCATAAGCGGCTACATTCGGTATCGCCATACGCCACTGACATTGCAAAAAAGGATAGACCTTGAGCTCACCCGAACTGGTATTGCGCGTGCTGCGCGCCGAACTGCGCGCCGTCGGCATGACTTATAAAGTGCTGGCCGAACGCATCGGCATGAGCGAATCGAGCGTCAAGCGCATGTTCGGCCAGCACGACATGTCGCTGTCGCGCCTGGCCCTGATCTGCAAGGCGGCCGGCATCGCCATGGAAGACGTGCTGCGCGGCGCGGCCGACATCACGCCGCATGCCGATACGCTCACGCTGGTGCAGGAAAAGTCGCTGGTGGCGCACCCGCGACTGCTGCTGGTGGCGATCTGCTGCCTGGGGCACTGGAGCCTGGAACAGGTGGTGGAGACCTACGCGCTGACGCCAGCCGAATGCATCGGCTACCTGGCCGAACTGGACCGCCTGGGACTGATCGAACTGAAGCCGCTGAACCGCTACAGCCTGCGCGTCTCGAACGCGTTTCACTGGCTGGCCGACGGCCCGGTGCAGCAGTACTTCCGCGAACATGTGGTGGCCGACTATTTCAGCGGCCATTTCGATGGCGCCGGCGAAACGCTGATGTGCATTCCGGCCCGGCTGTGCCTGCCCAGCGCCCAGGAGATGGTGCAGAAGATCCGCCAGCTGGCCGAGGAACTGGCGCGCCTGCACCAGAACGACCGGCGCCTGGCCGCCGGTGAACGCGACGGCTTTACCCTGCTGCTCGGTTTTCGTTCATGGGAGTTTGCCGCGTTTACGGCCCTGCGCCGGGTCGCCCCCGCACCCGATCAGGCTTCCGCTTACCAGGCCGGCCCCAGGAACAGATAAAGCGTGCCGTCGCCGCCCTTGGTGGCGCCGGCCGCCATGTACACGGGGCCGAAGCGCGTATCGACCGCGATAAAGGCGCTGCCGGCCTGCGTGAATTTGCTGGTTTTCCAGCGCTCGCTCTGGTCGAAGCCGCCGCCCATCTCCAGCGAAAAGCCGGCCCGCACGGCGCCGCCAAAGGTCGCCGGCAGCGAACCGATGCGGCGCGCCATCACCACCCGCGCCAGCGCCACGCTGCGCCCGGCCACCGACTCGAACTCGGTGCCCGACAGGCGCAAAAAGCCGCCCAGGTTCAGCGGCGCTTCGCCCTGCTGCGAGCGCGCCCATTCGCCATACACATGGCCGGCCCAGTTGCCGCGGCCGAACGCCTTCATCGCCGTCACGGCCGAACGGCCCAGCCCCGTGTCACCGAGGTCGCCGGCCCTGGAGTGCATCCAGGTGGCGTCGAGCAGCACGCCGCGCGTGGGAAAGCCCGTGCCATCGAGCGTGTCGACGCGGAACTGCACGAAGTGGTTGGTGCCCAGCGCATGTTCTTCGGGCAGGCCGGGGTCGGCCGGGATCACCACGCTGCCCTTGACGCGGCTGCGCGTGACGCCGAACTGCAGGTCGCCCCAGTAGCCGAACTGGCGTCCCAGCACCAGCGAGGCGCCGTGGCCGCTGTAAGCCATGCGCGCGCTGCGCCGGCCCTTGTCGAACAGGTCTACCGCCGACGAGGTGTACTGCAGCGTGGGCGCGATATACCACGGGTTGCCGGCGCCCAGCGGCTGCCAGAACTGCACCCCGAAGTCGCGCGTGGTGCCGATCTGCGCGATGCTGCGCACTTCGCCGCCCCAGCTGTTCAGGTTGGACGCCACATGCAGCAGTTTCAGCGCGAAGGTATTGCTGTCCTTGAAGTCGCTGCCCAGTTCCAGCCCCACGCGCAGGCGGTTGCTGGCCCATGGCGCTTCGACGGCGTTGATGGTGACCGTGCGCTGCTCGCCCGCGTCGACCACCGCCGTTTCCACGCGCGCGATATCGCCGCGGCCATACAGGCGCGCCGCCGCCTTCTGTACCTCTGCCTGGCTCACCAGCTGGCCTTCCACCAGCCCGGATTGCGCCTGCAAGGTGCGTGGATTGATATCGCCCTCGCTTTCCACCGCCAGGCGCGTGAGCGGCAGCGCCACGTCCAGCAGGGCCGGCGCGGCCAGGCGCAGCTGCTCGCGCGCCGCATACTGCTCGGGCGGCAGCGCCAGTGGCGCCAGGCGGGCGGCCAGCGCCTGCGCCGCCTGTTCGCCGGCGCGCATGGCGCGCGCATAATTTGTAAAGTCGAGGAAACTGACGCCGTTCAGGTCGGGCGCCACCAGGATATCGTGCGGCCCCAGCTCCTTGAGCGAGCGCTGCACGTTCTGCTCGGTGAGGATCTGCAGCATCTGCTGCGCCACGCCGATCGCGCTGCCCAGTTCCTTTTCGGGCGCCAGCGGCGTGCCCACGTTGACGGCGATGACGATGTCGGCGCCCATCGCGCGCGCCATGTCCACCGGCAGGTTGCGTACCAGGCCGCCATCGACCACCAGCCGGTTGTTGACGCGCACGGGAGAAAACACGCCGGGCACGGCCAGCGAGGCGCGCATCGACAGGAACAGGGGCGTATCGACCAGCTCCACCAGTTCGCCGCTGACCAGGTCCGAGGCCACCGAGCGAAATGGCAGCGCCAGCTGGTTGGCCGGGCGGTCGCGCATGCCGGCCGGCAGCAGGCGGTTCAGGGCCATTTCCAGCGCCGCATTGCTGGCCGCGGCCGGCGGCGTCGAGATGCCGTCGCGGCTGACGCCGAACTCGATGCGCGACGCCAGCAGCAAATCTTCTTCACGGCGGCGGAACGCCAGCTCTTCGCGCGGCGGGCGATCGGCCACCACCCGCCCCCAGTTGGTCTCGCGCGCCATCTTTTCCAGATCCGCCACCGAGGCGCCGGCCGCATACGCGCCGCCGACCACGCCGCCCATGCTGGTACCGACCACCATGTCGACCGGCACGTGCAGTTCCTGCAGCACCTTCAATACGCCGATATGGGCAAAGCCGCGCGCGCCGCCGCCCGACAGCACCAGCGCGATGCGCGGGCGTGCCGGTGCCGGCGCCGGCGCAGCGGCGGCATCAGGTTCAGGCGCGGCATGGAGCGGCGCCAGAGGCAGCGCGCACAGCACCGCCACGCCGGCCAGCACGGCACGGATCAGGGACATGGGAACTCCGGGACAGCGCCGTTGAACAATCAGTTCGCCGGCGGATTATTCGGTGGCTGGCCGGTCATCACCTGGCCGGCCGGCGCCACGGTCACGGGCGGGCGCTGCGCTTCCATCGGCAGCGGCGGCGGCACCAGCGAGGTAGCCGGTGCCTGCACCGGCGCAGGCGTCGGCGTGGCCACGGGAGACGGCATCACGGCCGGCAGCGCCAGCGCCTTGTCGTCGGTGGCCAGCTCGATGCGCTTGCTCACGCCGCCGTCCTGCAGCAGCACGTAGCGTGCCTGCACCTCTTGTACCCGCACGCCGGGCGCCACTTCCGCGCCAGTCGGATACGCCTTGGCCGGCTGGCCATCGGTGGCGATGATGGCCACGCTGCCGCGGCCATTGCCGGACGCCACCACGCCCTTCAGCTGGTAGTTGCTGGCAGCAGCGGCCACGCTGACCTGGCCGCCGAACAGCGAGGCGCCCGCTTCCACGCTGGCGTCCTGCACCACCGGCACGGGCGGCGGATTGATCGGCCGCTGCGGCGCCTTGAACAGCTGCATGGCCCAGTAGGCCAGCGACACCGACAGCGCCACCAGGGCGAGCAACGTTACGAATTGCGGCAGACGCTTCATGATTTCCTAGATTTCTTTGCTTATTAACTGGATTACCGCACCAGCTGGTTGATTTCAATAATCGGCATCAGCACGGCCAGCACGATCAGCAGCACCACCACGCCCATCGCCAGGATCAGCGCCGGCTCCAGCAGGCCGGCAATGGTCAGCGTGCGGCGCTCGAGGTCCTGCTCCTGGGCGCTGGCGGCACGCTCCAGCATGGCCGGCAGTTCGCCGGTGATTTCGCCGGCCCGTATCATGTGGATCAGCATCGGCGGGAAATGCTTTTGCGCCGACAGCGCGCGCGCCAGGCTGACGCCCTCGCGCACCGCGCCGCTGGCCTCGGCCACCAGTTCCTGCATCGCCACATTGGTCAGCGTGTCGCGGCTGGTGTCCAGGGCGCGCAGGATCGGCACGCCGGAGCCGGTGGTGATGGCCAGCGTGCTGGCAAAGCGCGCGGTATTGAGGCTGCGCTCGAACTTGCCGTACAGCGGCGCCGTCAGCAGCCAGGTATGCCAGCGCCGCTTCAATGCCGGCTGCTGCAGGGCGCGCCGCCAGGCGAACCAGGCGCCGACCAGCGCAATGCCCACGATCAGCCCGTAATGGCGCACGAAGTCGGACAGCGCCAGCATGATCACGGTCAGCATCGGCAGCTTCTGCTTGGTATTGGCAAACACGGACACGATCTGCGGCACCACGTAGGTGAGCAAAAAGATCACGATCGAAAACGCCACCACCGTCACGATGGCCGGGTAGGTAAACGCCAGTTTCACCTTCTGCACCAGCGCGTTCCTGCGTTCGATATAGTCGGCCAGGCGGGAGAGAACCCGCGACAGGTGGCCGATCTGCTCGCCCGACGCCACCAGCGCGCGGTAGATTTCGGCAAAGTCGCGCGGATGGCGCGCCAGCACGTCGGAAAACGCGGCGCCGCCGATCACCTCGGAGCGGATCGAGGCGATCAGGTCGCGCAGGTAGGGCCGCTCGGCCTGTTCCAGCAGCGCCGAAAACGCCTGTTCCAGCGGCAGCCCCGCTTCGAGCAAACTGGCCAGCTGGCGCGTAAACAGCGCCAGTTCGGTGGTTGACAGGCGCTCGCCGAAGCCGCGCCGTTTGGTGACGCCGGCCGCATCGACCTGCGCGGCGATCAGGTCGACGGCCAGCGGCACCAGGCCTTGCAGGCGCAGTTCGGCGCGCGCGGCGCGCGGGCTGTCGGCATTGAGCACCCCCTTGCGGGTGGCGCCCACGGCATCGACGGCTTCATAACGGAATGCGGGCATGGTGGCGGGCCTAGTCTTTGGTCACGCGCAGCAGCTCGGCTTGCGTGGTGGTGCCGTCGCGCAGCCAGCGTTCGCCGTCTTCGCGCATGCCGGTCATGCCGTCCTGCAGGGCGACGGCGCGCACGTCCGCCTCCGAGGCGCGGTTGTGGATCTGCGCGCGGATCTGCTCGGTGGTGCGCAGCAGTTCATACACGCCCACTCGGCCCTGGTAGCCGGTCTGGCCGCAGTGTTCGCAGCCGACCGCCTGCCAGTATTGACCGTCGAAGGTCTTGCAGGAAATGCACAATTTGCGCACCAGCCGCTGCGCCAGCACGCCCAGCAGGGACGACGACAACAGGAACGGCTCGATCCCCATGTCCAGCAGGCGCGTGACGGCCGCCGAGGCGTCGTTGGTGTGCAGGGTCGCCAGCACCAGGTGGCCAGTCAGGGAAGCCTGCACCGCGATCTGCGCCGTTTCCAGGTCGCGGATCTCGCCGATCATGATCACGTCCGGGTCCTGCCGCAAAATGGCGCGCAGGGCCTTGGCAAACGTCATGTCGATGCGCGGGTTGACCTGCGTCTGGCCGACGCCCGCCAGGTCGTACTCGATAGGATCTTCCACCGTCAGGATATTGGTGGTGGTGGCGTTGAGCATCGACAGCGCCGCATACAGGGTGGTGGTCTTGCCCGAGCCGGTCGGCCCGGTGACCAGCACGATGCCGTGCGGCTGCGTGATCAGGCCGTCGAACTGCCCCAGCATCGGCGCGCTCATGCCCAGGTGCTGCAGGTCGAGCCGGCCCGCTTCCTTGTCCAGCAAGCGCAGTACGGCCCGTTCGCCGTGGCCGGTCGGCAGGGTCGAGACGCGCACGTCGACCGGTTTGCCGCCCACGCGCAGGGTGATGCGGCCATCCTGCGGCAGGCGTTTTTCGGCAATGTCGAGCTGCGCCATGATCTTGATCCGCGAAATCAGCGAACCATGGATGGCCTTGCGGGGCCGCACCACGTCGCGCAGGCTGCCGTCGATGCGAAAGCGCACCACCGAGGTCTGCTCGAACGGCTCGATATGGATATCGGACGCGCCTTCGCGCAGCGCCTGCGTCAGCAGCGCATTGATCATGCGGATCACCGGCGCGTCGTCGGACGATTCGAGCAGGTCCTCGATGGCCGGCACGTCCTGCAGCAGCTTGGTCAGATCGAGGTCGGCATCGAATTCGTCGGCCATCTGCGAGGCGTCGCCGCCACCGCCGGCATAGGCGCCGGCAATCGCCGCGTCGAGGTCTTCGCGCGGCAGCACCTTCAATTGAATCTGGCCGAAGCGGCGCGACACTTCGGCAATCGCCGCTGGCGGCGTCGACACGGCCACCAGCACCTCGACCGCGCCGCCCTCCTGCGCGCCGGCCCGGGCCAGCAGGCCGAAATCGCGCGCGTAAGCGTAAGGAAGCAAATTACTCATGGCTGGCCGATCACTGTTGCGGGTTCTGCTGCGGAGGGTTTTGCAAATTCTGCTGCTGGTACTGCTGCAGCAGCGGCGTGGCCGCATTGGCCGGCGCGCCTGGCGGCGGCAGCGGCGCCGGCGGCACCGGACGCGTGACCATATTGCCGCCCACCGGCTGGCCGTCCTGCAGCGCCGGCAGTACCGGCGTACCCAGGTCTTTGAGCATCAGGTTGCCGGTGGCCGGCACGGCCGCCGTTTCGGCCGCGCGCATGTAGTCGTAGCGGTCCGACGCCAGGCTGCCGCTCTGCTCCTTGCTGCGCACGATGACCGGGCGCAGGAAGATCATCAGATTGGTTTTCTTGCGCTCGCGCGTCTGGTACTTGAACAGGTTGCCCAGCACGGGAATATCGCCCAGGCCGCGCACTTTTTCCGCATTGTCGCCGGTGCTGTCCTCGATCAGGCCGCCCAGCACGATAATCTGGCCATCGTCGGCCAGCACATTGTTTTCGATCACGCGGTTGTTGATGGTGATGCCGCTGACGGCCGACGCGGTCGATTTGTCCACGCTCGAGGTCTCGTGATAGATACCCAGCTTGATGGTGCCGCCTTCGGAAATCTGCGGACGCACCTTCAGGGTCAGGCCCACTTCCTTGCGGTCGATGGTCTGGAACGGGTTGGTATTGGTGCCGGCCGTGCTGGTGTACTGGCCCGTCAGGATCGGCACGTTCTGGCCCACCTTGATGGTCGCCAGTTCGTTGTCCAGCGTGATCAGGTTCGGCGTCGACAGGATATTGGCGTTGCCGTCCGATTCCAGGGCATGCGCCAGGGCGCCCAGGCCCAGCGCGCCGTTGATCTGCTTGAAGATGCCCAGCGTCAGGCCGCCGGTCGGCAGCACGGCGCCCTTGCCGGTGGCCAGCGCGGCGATATTGTTGGTGGTGCCGGTGGCGAACGACTGCAGCGCGCCGACGCGGTAGCTGCTGGAGCTGTCGCCGGACAGGCCCAGCCACTGCACGCCGAATTCGGAGGCCTTGGACGACGTCACTTCGACGATCAGCGCCTCGATGTAGACCTGGGCGCGGCGCACGTCGAGCTGGTCGATCACGGCCCGCAGGTTGCGGTAGACGGCTTCGTTGCAAGTGAGGATCAGGGTATTGGTCGAGGCATCGGCCTGGATGAAGCCGGCCGCGCCACCCGAAGACAGCTGCTGCGGACCGTTGTTCAGCGACGCGCCACCAGTGGTGCCGCTTTGCGTGCTGCCGCCCAAACCGCTGCTGTTGATGCCGCTGTTGTTGGTGCCCTGGTTGTTATTGAGGGTGCTGGTATTGGCATTGGTGCCCTGCTGCGCAGTGGCGGCCGAGCCGTCCGAGGTCACTACCGAGCGCAGGGTCTGCGCCAGCTTGGTGGCGTCGGCATTCTTCAGGTACACCACGTGCACATTGCCCAGTTGCGTGGTCGGCTGGTCCAGCTTGGAGATCAGCGACTTGGCCAGGTTGGCGCGCGCCGCCGATGGCGCGCGCAGCACCAGCGAGTTGGTGCGCGGATCGGCCAGCACGGACACGCGGCCCGTGTCGGCGCCGCCAGCGGTACCGGCGCCGGCGTTACCGCCTTCCATCAGCTTGTTGACCATCGCCGCCAGGTCGGAGGCGATCGCATAGCGCACCGGGATCACATCGAGATCGGTCGATGCCGGCACGTCGAGCGCGGCGATGATTTTCGCCAGGCGCTTGAGGTTGTCGGCGTAGTCGGTGATCACCAGCGAGTTGTTGCCCGGGTTGGCGTTGATCGTGTTGTTCGGCGAAATCAGCGGGCGCAGCACGGCCAACAGGTTGGCCGACGATTCGTAGTTCAGGTAAAACACCTGGGTAGCGATCTGGTCGCCCTTGACTTGGCTGGCGCCATTGCCCACCTGGGTCGGCACCGACTGCAGCTTGGCGTCCGCTTCCGGCACCACCTTGGCGTAGCCGTCGCCGGACACCACCGCATAGCCTTGCAGGCGCAGGGCCGAGGCCAGCAGCGCAAAGGCCTGGGTCTTGCTGATCGAGCGCTCCGACACCAGCGTGATGGTGCCCTTGACGCGCGGGTCGATCACGAAATTGATGTTGGTGTAATGGCCCACCGCCTTGATCACCGACTCGATGTCGGCGGCAACGAAGTTGAGCGCCGCTTCGTCGCCGGGCGCGGACCAGGCAGGCGCCGGCAGGCCGGCCACCGAACAGCACAGCAGGGCGGCGGCGGAAAGGCGGCGCAGCGAGAAGGTAGGTTTGATTGGGCTCACGGATGATTTTTTCATTGTCTAAACTCTAGGGCGATGATGTTTTTTTCGCTATTGCTACGGCGCTGTCCCAGCAAATTCAACAAACTCGCCAAGGTCTCTTCATATCCTGCTGCGGCCTGGGCCTGGCCGGAAAACTGCATGCGCCCCTGATTCAGGCTGCCGCTGCCATCGAGCAGCAACGGCCCCTTCATCGAACGCAGGGTCAAGCTGGCGTTTTGCCCCTGCCAGTCGAAATCGAGTTCATAGCTGCCCAGCGGGCGCAGCGACGACAGGCGCGAGGCCATGTCCGTCATCTGCAAGGTGGTGCGGCCAAACGCGGAAAACTGTTTCTGCGCCAAAGCCAGCTGCAAGGTGCTCCACGACAGGCGCATGCTGCCGGTCGGCGCCACGGTGTTCAACGGCGCACCGAGGCCGCCCAGGCCGTCGGCCGGCAGCAGCAGCGCGGCTGGGCTGACCTGCCAGTGCGACCATGAACCGCGCAGGTTGACCGGCTGCGACAGCGCCTCGGCGTTCTGCAGCTCGACATCGACCGATCCCCACAGGACGGATGGCGAAATGCGCCAGTTGAAGCGCCCCGGCAGCAGCGGCGTGACGGCGCCACCCGCGCTGGCCGCGCCGCCGATAAAGGCCGAACCGCGCCACAGGGTACCTTGCGCGTCGCCCAAGGTCAAACGCCCGCCCGTCTGCTTTTCGACGATGCCGGCCACCCAGGCGGCCGGAAAGAAAATCAGCAGGGTCAGGCAGACGCTGGCCACGATCGCCAGCAGCCAGAGCAGCATGCGCTTCATCGGGTCACGCCCGGGCTCTGGTGCAGCGAGATGGTGGCGTCCACCAGCCCCGCCTTGCCTTGCGCCGTGATCTTTGCTTCCTGTACCGCGATGCGGCCTTCGCGGCGCAGGCCGTCGAGCCACAGCATCACGTTGGAAAATGGCACGCCGTTCAGCTGCACGCGCGCATATTCGCCCGTCAGCGACAGCGATTGCGGCGCCAGCCCGCGCGCCTTGAGCGACGCGTCGAGCCCTTCGCGGTTCATGGAGGCCACTTGCACCGGCGCCTGGCGCGACAACTCGCCCGCTTCGCGCGCCAGCGATTGCAGCACGGCCGCTTGCTGGCGCAGTTCGGGCAGGCTTTTTTGCAGCGCGATGCGGCCATTCCAGGCCGGCTCGAAAAACACCGCATAGACCAGCGCCACGCCGGCCACCACCGCGCCGATGCAGAGCAGCTTGCGCTCCTGCGCCGTGCGCCCGGCCCAGAACGCCTGCATGCTCTGCTGGCGCGCGGCCAGTGCCGCCCGTCCCTTGTTTACTGCACTCATGATGTCACTCCCGTGGCGACCGTGATTTTCCAGACGCCAGGTTCCGTCTCGTTCAAGGCCAGCTTGCGCGCGGCCAGTCCCTGCTTGACCTGCGCCTGCGCGCTGGCATCGACCATGTCGGGCTTGATGCGCACGATCAGGCTGCGCTCGCGGTATTCGAGCGAGGCGACCACGCCGCGTCCGGCCAGGCCGCCCAGGGCTTCGCCCAGCGACGCGCTCATGCTGGTGAAATCGTCCATGCTGGCCTGGCCGCCCTGCAGCCGCGCCGCGGCGATATTGCGCCGCATCTGTTCCGCTTCCAGGCCATATACCGGCGCCTCGTTCGGATAGGCGGCCTTGAAGGTCTGCTGCATCGAGGTTTGCACCGTGGCCGCTTCGCGCTTCAAACGCGACCACTCGATATTGAGGCCCGCCAGGTTGACGATCACGGCCAGCAGCGCCAGGCGCAGCGGCCAGCGCCAGCGCACCCAGTCGCGCGCGGCGGCGCCACCGGCACCGAGCGCCGGCGCCAGGTCCAGCGTGGTATTTTTAGCGCCCGAGATCCAGTGCGCCCAGTGTTCCGCCTCCACCGTCACGCCGGCCAGTGCCTGCGCCAGCTGCTGGTAATGCGCCACGTCGTCCTGCGCCACATACACCGTCAGCGGCACATCGCCGGCAAACGCGCGCGTGGTGGCCAGCGCCTGCTGCGGATCGTCCGGCAGCACCAGGCCCAGGCCTTCCTGCGGCGCCTGGCGCAAGGCCAGTTCGATACCCTGGCTACCCGTCTGCAGCGAAGCGCTGACGCCGCCGGCCTGCAGCGGCAGGCACAATTGCGACGGCAGCACGGCCACCTTGCGCGCGCCCAGCGCCAGCAAGGCCTGCACCAGCACCTGCAGCCAGGCGCGCTGCACCACCGCTACCGTGCGCATGCCGGCGGCGTCGGGCGCGCCGGCGGCCAGCACGCAGTCCTGCGCGTCGCCGAGAATATGTTCTTCCACCAGGCCAGGCAGGGCCGCGCGCAGGCGGGCGCCGGCCAGCGGCGGGGTTTTCAGGCGCAGCAGGGTCACGTCCGCCGCCGCCAGCAGCAGCACCACCTGTTTCGCACCGGCGATCAGCTGGCCCAGGCTGCCCATGGCGGCACTGCCCTGCTGCAGCAGGGCGCCGCCGTCGCCGGCCAGCACGAAAGCGCAGATGGCCGCGCTGTCGGTGGACGCCTTGGCCGGATGCCGGATATACAAAGTTGTCAAAGGGACTCGCTTTCAGGTTTTAATTTTCCCGCAACCAGACCAGGCTGGTGGTGCGCTGTGGGTTGGGCTGGCGCCACACCAGCGCCTGCGCATCGAGCGCGGCGCGGTCCAGCCGTACCCGGATGACGGTGAGGAAATACTGGCTCTTCACATCGAGCGCCACGCCGTCGATCGCATTCTTGCCATTGATATTATTGAGGAAATTGGCGCGATCAACAAACTTTTTGCGCGGGTTCGACAGCGTCAGCGCGCTGGCCTCGGAGACCGACATGTCGGTGACGGCCGACAGCACCTCGGCCGACGCCGTATTGACGTTAATTGGCGTCACCTGCGGCAGCACGATCACGTAGTCGCGCAGCTTGTCGATGATCTGCGGGGTATAGCCAGGTATCGCCAGCAGATCCTCGAGCTGCGTCATGGCCACCGGTTCGCTGCTGCCGGACGTGGTGGTCGCGGGTTTCGCGTCATTGCTGCCAGCCGCCGCGCGCACCTTGGGCCGCGCCCGCACCACCGCATCGGCGGTGGCCTGCGCCAGCCCGCTATCGAGTTGCAAGTTGCCCAGCAGGCGCTGATACGCCTGCAGGTGGGGCGGGCTGGGGTTGCCCATCACATCGACCAGGTTGGTGAGGTTGAAACGGCCCTGTGCGTCGAGCGCGCGGCCCGAGACGGTGGCGTCGAATTTTTCCATTTCGACCTTTTCGCGGTCCACATAATCGTCGAGCCGCGCTTCCTCGATCGGCGTGGCCCACACGCCGTCGAGCGCCGTCAGCGACGGATTGTCCTGGCGCAGCCAGAAGCGCGCGAAGTCGACCATGCCGCGCATGGCCCATTGCGTCTGCAGGCGCTGGCGCTGGTTTTCCATCGAGCGCACCTGTACCTGCTGCTGCCAGAACAGGCTGGCCACCACCGTGATGGCCAGCGCCGTCAGCAGCAAGGCCGTGATGACGGCCACGCCGCGCTGGCGAGCCGGAAGACGGAACGGTTTCATCCCGGCCCCAGCAAGAAGACTTTGGACAGGCCGGCCACCTGGCCCGGCAGCTGCAGCGTCACTTCGATGCCGACCAGGTCAGCGGTCTTGCTGCCATTGGCCAGCGTGATCCACTCGGGCGCGGCGCTGCTGGCGAGGCTGCGCTGGCCGCGCAGCGCCATGCTGTCCACGCCGCGCATCAGCACCACGTCGGCGGTGCTGGTGTCGGTATCGTCGCGCGCCGCCTGCCACAAGGTGTCGAGCACGGCCAGGTCGCGCGTGCCGTTCGACTCGCGCCGCGTCAGCACGCCGCCCAGCAGCCGGTAGGTCACCACCTGCAGCTGCTGCGGTTCGAGTTCGGAGGCGGCCAGGCGTACCAGGATCAGCCGGTCCTGCTCGGCCGACAGGTTGGCGCGCCCATTGAGCAAAGTATTGGTGACACCCGCAGCCGTATTGGCGCCGGCCAGGTGGTCGCAATCGCTCTGCATCTGCGCAAACGTCAGCTGCATGCCGCGCGACTGGTCCAGCTGGGCGTTGAGCACTTCGCGCGAGCGCACGATGCTGTCCAGGCCACGCCAGCCCAGCACCGCGACCATGGCCAGGATGCCGATCGCCACCAGGAGTTCGATCAGCGTGAAGCCGGCGGCAGGGGAACGCGGGCGCGCCATCAGTCGTTGAACGCCAGCAGGACCAGGCGCACGATGCGCCGGGCCGGATATTGGGCGTCATAGACGTTCACGCGCACCTGCCGCATGCGCGGGTTCGGCGTGGCCACGACTTCTTCTTCGCAGATCAGTTTCAGGTCGCCCTGCGGGCAATCCTCGGTGCGCTTGCCGGTCTGCGGAAAGGTCTTTGCCAGGCGCAGGCGCACCAGGTGGTTTTCGGCCGACCAGGTGGCCATCATGGCGCTGCGCAGGCCGTCGCTGTTCTGCGTCAGGCTGCCGACGGCGCGCAAGGACGCGCCCAGCGCCGTGCCGACGATCACCAGCGCCACCAGCACTTCGAGCAAAGTGAAGCCGGACTGGCGCTGTTGGCGGGAAAAAAATCGCATTATTGTTCGACCGTGAAGTGGCCGATGCCGTCGGCGCGGATAGCCACGCTGCGCTCGCCGCTGGCCAAGGTCAGCACGAACGGCTTGTCGACCGGCTCGCGGCCGAACACTATGCGCAGCGGCTGCGCCACGCTGGTCGACGGCTGCACGCTGAGCAGCATGGGGGTATTGGCAAAGCTGCGTTCGCGCAGCAGATCATCGTTGGTCACGGCCTGCCACAGCTTTTCATTGAGGACCAGGAAACGGTACTGGTTTTCATCGGCTTCGAACGCCACCTGGCGGCTGCGCACGATCGCCTCGTCGCGCGCCAGCTGCAGCAGCAGCGCGATGCGCTCGGCTTCCTTTTGCAGCGCCTGCTGGCCGTTGGGCATGGCGTTGAGCGACACCAGTCCCAGCGTGACGCCGATGATGACCATCACTACCAGCAGTTCGATCAGCGTGAAGCCGCGCTGGCGCAGCTGGCGTTTGGCGCTCATGGCAGGCGTGCAATGAAAGACTTACTGGTCCCAGGAACCGATATCGGCATCGTCGCCGCTACCGCCAGGCTGGCCGTCGGCGCCCAGCGAGATGATGTCGACTTCGCCCTTCAGGCCCGGCGACAGGTACTGGTAAGGATTGCCCCATGGGTCTTTCGGCATTTTTTCCAGGTAGCCGCCCGCTTTCCAGCCATTCGCGGCCGGGCCGACGGTCGGTTTTTCCACCAGCGAGCGCAAGCCCTGCTCGGTGGTCGGATAGCGCTGGTTGTCCAGTCGGTACAGTTTCAGGGCCTGCATCACGGTGGCGATATCGACTTTTGCCGCCGCCACTTTCGATTCGCCGGTACGGGCGATCAGCTTGGGCACTACCAGCGACGCCAGGATGCCCATGATCACCACCACCACCATGATTTCGATCAGCGTGAAGCCGCGCGCGCGGCGCTGCGGTATCGAACGAGTTGCTGCGTTTTGCATAAGAAGAGAGAAGTAAGTCTGTGGAATCCAGAGTATAAAGCCGAAATATGACAAAGCCTGTCATATGGGGGAAATTTATGAAAATTTAACTCTATGTGTTCAGACCGACAAGGCGCCATTTCCACAGACGGGGCAGTCCGGATCGCGCGCCACGCGCATGCTGCTCCATTCCATGTGCAGGCCGTCGAGCAGCAGCAGCCGGCCGGCCAGCGACTCGCCGATGCCCATGACGAGCTTGAGCGCCTCGGCCGCCTGCATGCTGCCCACCACGCCGACCAGTGGGGCGAACACGCCCATGGTGGAACAGGCTTCGTCGGAGAACTGCTGGTCCTGCGGGAACAGGCACGAATAACACGGCTGCGTGCCGCTGCGCGGATCGAACACGCTGACCTGGCCGTCGAAACGGATCACCGCGCCCGACACCAGTGGCACCCGGCGCGCCACGCAGGCGCGGTTGACGGCGTGGCGGGTGGCGAAATTGTCGGTGCAGTCGAGCACCACGGTGGACTCTGCCACCAGCTCGGCCAGGCGCGCATCATCGACGCGCTCCTGCAGGGCGACCACGTCGATATCGGGATTGATGGCGTGCAAGGTGATGCGCGCGGAAGCGGCCTTGGGCTGGCCCACGCGCTCGGTGACATGCGCGATCTGGCGCTGCAGATTGGTCAGGTCGACCGTATCGTCATCGACCAGCGTGAGCTTGCCGACGCCGGCGGAGGCCAGGTACATCGCCGCTGGCGAGCCGAGGCCGCCGGCGCCGATCACCAGCACACGGGCGTCAAGCAGGGCCTGCTGGCCTTCGATGCCGATCTGGTCGAGCAGGATATGGCGCGAGTAGCGCAGCAGTTGGTTGTCGTTCATGACCACTAACCCCAAACAAATACTGGGGGCAGGACGGGGACGCCGAGTCCCTGAGGGTCCGACCCCGGCCCTTGCGGTTGGGTTTGGGGTATATCGACAGCGTTTATCAAGGCTTCTGCACCGGAATCTTTTTATCCTCGGCCTTGATATCGGACTTGATCTCGGGCTTGTCGGCGATCTTGACCGCCTTGGCGTCCGCCTTCGGTTCCACCTTGGACAGCTGCACCGGCAAGCCCTGGAAATGGTTCAGCGCCTGCTGCAGCTGGAAATCGTCCTTGGCGCCGTATTCGAGCGGCTTGCGCTTTTTCGCGCTGGCGACCAGGCGCTGCTCTTCTTCCAGCTGGCTCTGCACGGTGCCAAGCGTCGGCGCGCCCACTTCGGGCTGGCCGTCGTCGCTGTGCAGGTGCTTTTCCAGGTCCGCTTCGCGCACGCGCAGGCTGTTCCAGCCGTCGCCATCGGCCGTTTCATCGACCAGCATGTCGGGCACGATGCCGCGCGCCTGGATCGAGCGCCCTTTCGGCGTGAAGTAGCGGGCGGTGGTCAGCTTGACGGCGGTGTCGGCGGTCAGCTGGCGCAGCGTCTGCACCGAGCCCTTGCCGAAGGTTTGCGTACCGATCACGGTGGCGCGCTTGTAGTCCTGCAGCGCGCCGGCCACGATTTCCGAGGCCGAGGCCGAGCCGGCATTGACCAGCACCACCAGCGGCACGGTTTTCAGCGCGGCGGGCAATTTGGCCAGCGGATCGGCCTTGGCGCCCGGCGGCGCATAGAACTCGCGGCGGCCATAGAACACCTGTTTCGATTCCGGCAGCTGGCCGCTGGTCGAGACGATCACGGAGTTGCCGGGCAAGAAAGCGGCCGACACGCCGATGGCGCCCGGCACCACGCCGCCCGGATCGTTGCGCAGGTCGAGCACCAGGCCCTTGAGCTTGGGGTCCTGCGCATACAGCTCGTTGATTTTCCTGACCATGTCGTCGACGGTCGGTTCCTGGAACTGGGCGATGCGCAGCCAGGCGTAGCCGGGCGCGACCATCCTGGCCTTGACGCTCTGCACGCGGATCTCTTCGCGCACGATGGGAAACACCAGCGGCTTGCTCTCGCCCTTGCGCGACACCGTCAGCACCAGCTTGCTGCCGGGCTGGCCGCGCATGCGCTTGATGACGTCGTCGAGCTGCAAGCCCTTGAGCGGCACGTTGTCCAGGCGCGTGATCACGTCGCCGGCCGCGATGCCGGCCTTGAAGGCCGGGCTGTCCTCGATCGGCGAGACCACTTTCACGTAGCCGTCTTCCATGCTCACTTCGATGCCGATGCCGACAAACTTGCCCTGCACGTTTTCGCGCATTTCCCGGAAGGCAGTCTTGTCCAGGTAGACGGAATGCGGATCAAGCGAGGAGACCATGCCGGCGATCGCTTCGGACAACAGCTTCTTGTCTTCCACCTTTTCAACGTAATCGCTCTTGATCAGGCCAAACACGTCGGACAACTGGCGCAGCTCGTCCAGCGGCAGCGGCGCACCGGCTTTTTGCGCGATGGCGGGAAACTGCAAGGTCGCGCCGATGCCGGCCACGAGGCCCAGACCGATCAAGCTGATACTTCTTACTGTGATGCCCATATGTGATTCGCAATCTGCAAGTACGTTGTTGCTAAAACTTCACCCAGGTTGCGGGGTCGAAGGCGCGGCCCTGGTAGCGCAGCTCAAAGTATAGTCCTGATTCCTCGTTGCCGCCGCTGTTGCCGGC
This sequence comes from Janthinobacterium sp., assembly GCF_031995485.1. Classification (NCBI taxonomy): domain Bacteria; kingdom Pseudomonadati; phylum Pseudomonadota; class Betaproteobacteria; order Burkholderiales; family Oxalobacteraceae; genus Janthinobacterium; species Janthinobacterium sp. The sequence goes on along the minus strand of NZ_DAMAGB010000001.1, from coordinate 56,332 downwards.
GCTGGCAATCGCGTCGCCGCTCTTCACGCTGTCGCCGGCGCGTTTGAGCAGCGCCTGGTTATTGCCATAAATACTCATGTACTGGCCGCCATGGTCGACGATGATCAGGTTGCCGAAACCGCGCATCCAGTCGGAAAACACGATGCGCCCGGCAGCGACGGCATGCACTTCGCTGCCCTCGCCGGTCTTGATGAACACGCCCTTCCAGCTGGGTCCGTCGCCGCGCTTGCTGCCGAAACGGGCCGCGACGCGTCCCGACACCGGTGGCCGCAGCTGGCCTTTCAGGCTGGCGAATGCGCCGGCCGGCGGCGCGGGCGCCAGGGTCGGCCGGGCCGGTTCCGGCGCTGCCGGTTCAGGCTTCGGCTCGGGTTTGGGTTCGGGCTTCGGCTCGGGCTTGGGCGTGACCTTGGCGATCTGCGGCGGCTCGTCGTTGTCGATCGGGTCGAGCTTGACGGGCGGCGCAGGGACCGGGACCGGGACGGGAACAGGTACGAGCACAGGTGATGGCGTCTGCGGCTTGATGGTGCCCGATTTGTTCTGCTGCTGCCTGGCCAGCCGTTCGCGCTCAGCCAGTGCCCGCGCTTGCGCCTGGGCCTGCGCCTGCGCTTCGGCCTTGGCGCGCGCCGCGAGCAAGCGCTCACGTTTTTCTTCGGCGGCCCTGGCGGCGGCAGCGGCTTTGGCGGCGGCGCGCTGTTCGGCCAGTAGCTGCTGGCGTTTCTTTTCGGCGGCCGCAGCGGCGGCCTGTTCTTCGATCAGCTTGGCCAGCTTGTCGACCAGGTTGCCCATCCGCTGTTCATCGCGCTCGACGCTGCCCGCTTCCTTGCGCTGCGCCACCAGGCGCTGCGACAGGTTGGCCAGCATGGCCGCGCGGCGTGCCTTTTCCTGCACCAGCAGGGCTTTCTGGTCGCGCTCTTCCTGGGCGATTTCTTCCAGTTCATCTTTGGCGTTCTGGACCTCGGCCTGGTTCTTTTCCACGGCCTGCAAGTTGGCGCGCAGCGATTCGAGCAGGCGCGCCTGCGCCTGCGAGACATACGCCATCAGTTGCAAATCGCGGTTGATGCGGTTCGGATTGTCGCCCGACAACAGCAGTTTCATGCGGTCTTCATTGCCGGCGACATATTGTTCGCGCAGCAATTTCGACAATTGTCCTTTTTGCTTGGCCACCGTGGCGGTCAGCTCGCGGTGCTCCTTGTCCAGTACGGTGAGCTTGACGCTGGTGTCGCTCTGTTCCTGCGCCAGGTCGCGCAAGGCGCGGTTGGCGTTGGAGATCGCCTCTTCCGACTCGGCCAGCGTATCGGCCGCGTCGTCCTTGGCGCTTTCGGTCTGGCTGATATCGCGCTTGAGCGCAGTCAGCTTCTGTTGCAGGCCGGCCCGCTGCAATTCCGCGGCCGCCTTCTGCTTGCTGCGTTCGGTGAGCCTGGCGCCCTGCGCGCTGCCGCACGAGAGCAGCAGGGCCAGGCACAATACGGCGCCGGCGCGCCAGGCCGGCAGGGGACGTTCAGCAGAGGGGGCGATGACTGTGCCGCGGAAGAAAGACTGCAAAGTTACTTGGCCTTCCCTTGGTTCGCTACGGCAGCCTGGGCTGCTGCAATCGCTGCCGGGTCGCCCAGGTAGTAATGGCGGATCGGTTTCAGGTCGGCATCGAGTTCGTACACGAGCGGCTGGCCGTTCGGGATGTTCAGGCCGACGATGTCGCTGTCGCTGATGCCGTCAAGCATCTTGATCAGCGCACGCAGGCTGTTGCCGTGGGCGGAAATAATGATCTTCTTGCCGGCACGGATCGCCGGTGCGATTTCCTCGTCCCAGGCCGGCATCACGCGCGCCACGGTGTCCTTCAGGCATTCGGTCAGCGGAATCTGCGCCTTCGGCAGGCCGGCATAGCGCGGATCGTTGAACGAGGCGCGGTCATCGCCCTCTTCCAGCGCCGGCGGCGGCGTGTCGTAGCTGCGGCGCCATACCAGCACCTGCTCGTCGCCGTACTTGGCGGCGGTTTCCGCCTTGTCCAGGCCCTGCAGCGCGCCGTAATGACGCTCGTTCAGGCGCCAGTCGTTCTTGATCGGCAGGTACATCATGTCCATTTCGTCCAGTGCCAGCCACAGGGTGCGCACGGCGCGCTTGAGCACCGAGGTGTAGGCCAGGTCGAAGGTAAAGCCTTCCTGTTTCAGGATCTGGCCGGCGGCCTTGGCTTCGTTGACGCCTTTTTCCGTCAGATCGACGTCGGTCCAGCCGGTGAAGCGGTTATCGAGGTTCCAGGTGGACTCGCCGTGACGCATGAAAACGATTTTGTACATGGTTCTATCTTCTAAAAGGTTTCAGTCAAAAAAGCAAAAGGTAAAAAAGAACTGTTCCGGCTTCTATTTTATAATGCGCGGATTGACTTAAACCATTGGACCCTTCGTGAAATTCATTATCGACCACATTTTCCTGTTTGCCATCGTTATCCTTTCCGGCGGCGCCCTGCTCTGGCCACTGCTGTCGATGCGCGGCAAACGCGCCAGCGTACTGGAGGTCACCCAGCTGATCAACCGCGGCAAGACCATCATCGTGGACGTGCGCAATCCGGAAGAATTCGCCAAGGGCAGCCTGCCTGACGCCAAAAATATTCCGCTGCCGGAGCTGGAAAAACGCGTGGCAGAGCTGGAAAAATTCAAAACGCGCCCCATTGTAGTGGTTTGCCAGAAAGGGTCGCGCTCTGCAACCGGCGTTGCCGTGCTGACCAAGGCTGGCTTTGCCGAAGCAACCAGCCTGGAAGGCGGCATTGATGAATGGACCAAGCAGGGCTTGCCATTGAAATCGCCGTCGCCGGCCAAAATGTCGCTGGCCAAGTAAGCGTTACTCACTCAAGGAGAAACACCATGTCCGTCCCCGTCATCGTTTATAGCACCGCCGTGTGCCCGTACTGCATTCGCGCCGAACGCCTGCTGGAAGCCAAGGGCGTCACCGTGCAAAAAATCCGCGTCGACCTCGATCCGGCCGAGCGCGTCAAGATGATGGAACGCACCGGCCGCCGCACGGTACCGCAAATTTATGTTGGCGACACCCACGTGGGCGGTTTCGATGACTTGTATGCGCTCGATCAAGCCGGCAAGCTGGACCCCTTGTTAAATGGCACGGCAACCTGATATAAAGCGGGGTCGAGAAATTGCTTGGTTTTAGGCGGTATTGTTTTGATACAATTGTCCTCGCACCCCTGCAAGCGGCGCCTATCCGGCGCGGTTTGCTGCAAGCACCGTAGTCGTACGCACCCTATTTGAACGGTGTGCCGTTCTTGTCCATTACAACGAAAGCGTTCCATGTCTGACGAAAATCTGCAACCAGTCTTCCAAATCCAACGCGTCTACCTGAAAGACATGTCGCTGGAGCAACCAAATTCCCCAGCCGTGTTCCTGGAGCAGGAAGCGCCGGCCATCGAAGTTGCACTGGACGTGGGCGCAGCGCCTCTGGCCGACGGCATCTTCGAAGCTACCGTGACCATCACCGTGACGGCCAAGGTCGGCGATAAAGTCGCTTTCCTGGTTGAAGGCAAGCAAGCTGGTATCTTCGAAGCGCGCAACATTCCTGCCGATCAACTCGATCCGCTGCTGGGAATCGGCTGCCCGAACATCATCTACCCTTACCTGCGCGCCAACATCGCCGACGTGATCACCCGTGCCGGCTTCCCGCCAGTGCACCTGGCCGAGATCAACTTCGAAGTGTTCTACCAGCAACGTCTGCAAGCCATTGCCGACGCCGCTGCGGCAGCACCAAACGAAACCATCAACTAAGATCACCTGACATAACCTGCTGGGCGTCGCGATTTGCGGCTTCCGATGCTCACTGTGCATGCGCACAGCTCCGCTTCTCGGCCACAACTCGCTGCCGCTCGCTACGGTTCTGTCAGGCGCTCCAGGTTTCGGCAAGACTTCGCCAGCCCTTCCCGGGTTGGCCCGACACGGCGGCTGATGATATTGGCCGCCGTGTTTCATTCAAGGTTCACCAGACAACATGTTGAAAAGTACGGTCATGAGCAAATTGCGTTGGATGTCGGGCGCCCTGCTGTTGCTGGCCACGGCCGCCAGCCACGCCGTCGACTTCAAGACGGTGGGCGCCGCCCCCGTGATCCTGTATGACGCGCCGTCCGCCAAGGGCGGCAAGCTGTATGTGGCGCCGCGCGGCATGCCGCTCGAAGTGGTGCTCAGCTATGGCGAGTGGGTCAAGGTGCGCGACGCCAGCGGCGAAATGGCCTGGACCGAAGCGAAGGGCCTGTCCGCCAAGCGCAATGTGGTGGCACGCGCCGCCAACCTGAAGGTCCGTGCCAGCCCGGACGACACCTCCTCGCCGGTGCTGCTGGTCGACAAGGGCGTGCTGCTGGAAATGAGCGAGCAGCCGAGCGGCAACTGGCTCAAGGTGCGCCACAAGGACGGCCAGGTCGGCTACGTCAAGACCAGCGAAGTGTGGGGCCTGTAAGCGCATGCCTGCCATTTCCGAAGTAACTGCGGCCGGCGCACCCGCGCGCCGCCGCATCACCATCCTGGGCGCCGGCGCCTGGGGCACGGCCGTCGCGATGGCGCTGGCTGGCCGCCACGACGTGATGTTGTGGGGCCGCAACGCCGAGGCCATGGCCGCCATGGCCGCCAGCGGCGAAAACAGCTATCTGCCCGGCTTTGCCCTGCCGCCCCAACTGCGTATGTCAGCCGATTTCGATGCCGCCATCGCCCATGCGAGCGGCGAGCAGGCGATGCTGATTGCCGCCTGCCCGGTAGCGGGCCTGCGTCCGTTGCTGCTGCAATTAAAAGACAAGAACATTCCCAACCTGGTGTGGCTGTGCAAGGGCTTTGAAAACGGCACCGGCCAGCTGCCGCACCAGATCTTCGAGGAAATATTAGGCAACACGGTCGCCGGCGGCGCCCTGTCCGGCCCCTCGTTTGCGCAGGAAGTGGCGCGCGGCCTGCCGTGCGCGCTGACGATCGCCTCGCACTGCGCCAAACTGCGCAGCTGCGTGGTGACCGCCTTGCATGGCGGCAGTTTCCGCGTCTATGCCAGCGAAGACCTGGTCGGCGTGGAAGTCGGTGGCGCCGTGAAAAACGTGCTGGCGATCGCCACCGGCGTGGCCGACGGCCTGGGACTGGGGCTGAATGCGCGCGCCGCGCTGATTACGCGCGGCCTGGCGGAAATCACGCGCCTGGGCACGGCACTCGGTGGCCAGACGGAAACCTTCATGGGTTTGACCGGCATGGGCGACCTGATTCTGACCTGCACCGGAGATTTGTCGCGCAACCGCCGTGTCGGGCTGGGCCTGGCGCAGGGCAAGCCATTGGCCACCATCGTGGCCGAACTGGGCCATGTGGCCGAAGGCGTGCCGTGTGCGAAAGCCGTGCGCGAACTGGCGCAGCGCATGCAGGTCGAAATGCCGATCACCAATGCGGTGGCCGGCGTGCTGTTCGATGGCGACCTGCCGCACGAGATGGTGCAGCAACTGCTGGCGCGCGACCCGCGCGATGAAGCGACCTGACCTTATCTGCCGGCCTTGGCCATGAGGATCGTCAGCAAAAGCAGACTGTCCTCGCGCGCTTCCAGTGCATGGGCCTGGCCGCCGTGCAGGTACACCATCTGTCCCGGCCCCAGCAGCTGCACGCTGCCGTGGGCGTCGAGCGCCACCTGCCCTTGCAGGCACAGCAGCGTGATTTCTCCCAGCACATGATGCTCGGGCATGGTCTTGCCCTTGGGCATGCACATGCGGATCAGTTCCAGCTCGTCCGTCTTGGCCAGCGCGATCGCGGAGAACTGCGACAGGTCTTCACCCTCGCTCCCCTGCACCTTGATTACCTGTCCTGACTTTGCGTGTTCCAGTGCCATCATATGCTCCCGGTGGGTTAGTCGGCTGCTTCCTCGGACTCTTCCAGTTCTTCTTTCGCGCTGCGCATCCATTGCACCAGGGGATAGGCATCCTTCAAGCCTTCCGCCACCATCGACAACAGCTGGTCCGGGTCGTTCAGCGGCAGCGGCTGCTCGGTCCAGACAAAAAAGCTTTTCAGCTTGATGAACTCGATATGTTCGGCGTCGGCGTCGAAACCCTTCGGTGGACGCTGCAGCTTGCCCTCGTCCTGGATGGTGCCGAAGCGCGCCTTCAGGCGCTTATTCTTGAGCACTTTGGAAAAACCTGGCGCATCGTTGACCATGTGTTCGCGCAGTGCCTTCAGGCGGCCCGGTGGCGGCATATATTCGCCGGCGCCGAACAGTACATTGCCGTGGCCATCGACCTGCACGTAGTAGGTGGGTCCGCCAGCCTTGCTGGGGCGGCGCATGTCGTTCGGCGCAATCGCCGCCGAAAAGCGCGTTTTATAGGGGCTTTTATCGTGGGCAAAGCGCACGTCGCGGTTGATGCGGAACATGGCTTTCTTGGGATTGCAGAATTTTACGGCCGGGTCGAACTTGCCCAGTTCACCGATCAGGCTGGTGACAAAGGCGAGGAATTCTTCGCGCAGGATGTCGTAGCGCGGCTTGTTCATCACAAACCAAGGACGGTTGTTGTTCTCGCTCAGTTCTTTTAAAAATTGGGTCAAATCACGTACATGCATGTATCGGTTCCGATTCGCGGCTATTTGTTCAGTTCCTTCGGGGTGGGACGCTTGCCCACCACCACGTCCAGCGCCGCCTCGCGGCTCTTGCGCAGCACCGTCATTTTAGCTTTTTCGCCGGGCGGCAGTTGCGCGATCAGGTTCAGCATTTCGGTGGTGTCGCCCACCGTCTTGCCTTGCACCGACAGCAGGATGTCGCCCGGCTTGATGCCGGCCTTGTCGGCCGGCCCGCCGCGCACCACGCCGGCAATGATGGCGCCGCTGGTGCGCTGCAGGCCGAAGCTGTCGGCCAGCTCCTGCGTGATGTCCTGGGTTTCCACGCCAATCCAGCCGCGCACCACGTGGCCGTTCTTGATGATCGCTTCCATCACCGTCTTGGTGGTGGAGACAGGAATGGCAAAGCCGATGCCGACCGAGCCGCCGCTTTGCGAATAGATGGCCGTGTTGATGCCGATCAGGTTGCCGCGCGTATCGACCAGCGCGCCGCCCGAATTGCCGAAGTTGATGGCCGCATCGGTCTGGATAAAGTTTTCAAAGCTGTTGATATGCAGGTTGTTGCGGCCCAGCGCGGAGATAATGCCCATGGTCACGGTCTGGCCCACGCCGAACGGATTGCCGATCGCCAGCACGGCGTCGCCCACGCGTGCCTGCTCGGACTGGCCCAGCACGATCACGGGCAGCTTGTCGAGCTTGACCTTGATCACGGCCAGGTCCGTTTCCGGATCGAGGCCCACCACCTGGGCCGGCGCCTTGCGCCCGTCCGTCAGCACCACTTCGATTTCGTCGGCGCCTTCGACCACATGGTTGTTGGTAAGAATATAGCCTTCATGGCTGACGATTACGCCCGAGCCCAGGCTGTTCTTCATGCCGCCGGCGCCTTCGTCCAGCTCCGGCGTGCGTTCGCCGAAAAAGCGCTTGAAGAACGGGTCGCGCATCAAGGGGTGACTGCCGCGCTTGGGCGCCTGGGTAGTCAGGATGTTGACCACCGCCGGCATGGCGCGCGCCGCCGCGTCGCGGAACGAGCCGGGCGCCAGGCTGCTGGACGCCGTTTCCACCACGGGGATCGGCGTGGCGGGCGAGCCGAGCTGCTGGACCCGGCTGGCCGGGCGCAGCGCGCCGTAGACAAAATACAGCGCCAACGCGATGGTCACGGTTTGCGCAAACAACAACCAAAATCGTCGCATAAAGCTTTATCCAGTGTCAGCCGGCCCGTGCCGGAACGGTTTATTGTGCCAGATCGTTGTTTTTCGGCGCGCCCTTGAGCGAATCGCGGATTTCGCGCAGCAGCACGATGTCTTCCGGCACGGCAGCCGGCTTGGCCGGTTCAGGCGGATGCGCATGGGCGCGGCGCGCCTTGTTCATCAGGCGTACCATCTGGAAGATGATAAAGGCCAGGATGATAAAGTTGAGCAGGATGGTAATGAAGTTACCGTAGGCCAGCACGGCGCCGGCTTTCTTGGCTTCCACCAGCGTCATGGTGGTGGCCTGGCCGTTCAGCGGCAGGTAGTAATTGGCAAAATCGAGGCCGCCGAAAATGCGGCCGATCGGCGGCATGATTACATCCTGCACCAGCGAATCGACAATCTTGCCGAAGGCGCCGCCAATGATGACGCCGACCGCCAGATCGACGACATTGCCCTTCATTGCAAATTCTTTAAACTCTTTCATCATTGCCATGATCTCTCCTTCGGGTGGCTATAAAAACATGACGATCATACTATTGATTCCTGTCGGCCCGAGTTTTTGCATGTGCGATCGCAGCATTGTTGCCTGACGCAACCTTTCTAGTTCGAAAGAACTAGCCACTGCCTGCAAAAGTATATAAATTATGGTACAAGCAACGTTTTGGTTTTATTCGTTGTTTGCTTCACTTATAATTTGCGGTTGCCAATGGCGGCTTTTTCGCGCTGTGGCGATTAACAAGAAAATGGCAAAAGCTGCGCCATTGACCGAAGTTCCGCAGGGATGTCGCCACGTTATCGTCCAAAGAGACGCAGACGGGCAAACGGTGGGAAAGCGCTTCGGCGACGGATTTTTCGCGGCTGCCATTCATAATAAAGATTCGCATTTTGACTGATTGGGGTTTGCATGAGTAACGAAAAGCAGGTCGATTCAGGCCGCCGCGGCTTGCTCGTCGCCACGTGCGCGGCGGGCAGTGTAGTAGGGTTGGCAACCGCGGGAGCCTTGGTAAGCACCTTCCAGCCGTCGGAGCGAGCGAAAGCCGCCGGCGCGCCGGTCGAAGTAGATATCGCCACCTTGCAGCCCGGCGAAATGCGCACCGTCGAATGGCGCGGCAAACCGGTCTGGATCCTCAAGCGCACGCCGGAAATGATCGCGTCGCTGAAGAAGACCGATGGCAAGGTCGCCGATGCCAATTCGCAACGCAATCCCGCCGAGTTTACGCCGTCGTACTGCATGAACGAAGCCCGTTCCATCAAGCCTGAAATCCTCGTCGCCGTCGGCATCTGTACCCACCTCGGCTGCTCTCCTTCCTCGAAATTTACCCCCGGCCCACAACCATCGCTGCCCGATGACTGGGAAGGCGGTTTTTTGTGTCCGTGCCACGGCTCCACCTTCGACATGGCCGGCCGCGTGTTCAAGAACAAGCCGGCACCGGACAACCTGCAAGTGCCGCGTCATATGTACCTGAGCGACACCAAACTGGTCATTGGTAAAGACGATAAAGGCGAGGCTTGATCATGGCTGCTTTCAAAGAAACCAAATTTCCGGCCGATGCCCCGGCCGCCGAAAAAGCGCTGGGCTGGGTCGATGACCGCTTTCCCCTGACCAAGCTGTGGAACGATCAATGGGGCAAGTACTATGCTCCGAAAAACTTCAACTTCTGGTACATCTTCGGCTCGCTGGCCATGCTGGTGCTGGTGCTGCAGATCGTCACCGGCATCTTCCTGACCATGCACTACAAGCCCGATGCGGCGCTGGCCTTCAATTCGGTCGAGTACATCATGCGCGAAGTGCCATGGGGCTGGCTGGTGCGCTACATGCACTCGACCGGCGCCTCCGCCTTCTTCATCATCGTCTACCTGCACATGACGCGCGGCCTGCTGTACGGCTCGTACCGCAAGCCACGCGAGCTGATCTGGCTGTTCGGTTTCGCCATCTTCCTGTGCCTGATGGCCGAAGCGTTCTTCGGCTACCTGCTGCCATGGGGCCAGATGTCGTACTGGGGCGCCCAGGTGATCGTCAACCTGTTCGGCGCGATCCCGTTCATCGGTCCTGACCTGTCGCTGTGGATCCGCGGCGACTATGTGGTGTCCGACGCCACCCTGAACCGTTTCTTCGCCTTCCACGTGATCGCCATCCCGCTGGTACTGCTGGGCCTGGTTGCAGCCCACCTGATCGCCCTGCACGAAGTCGGTTCGAGCAATCCGGACGGCATCGAAGTGAAGGAAACCCTGGGCGCCGACGGCCATCCGCTCGATTCGATCCCGTCGCATCCGTACTACACCGTGCACGACCTGTTCGGCGTGTCGATCTTCCTGGTCATCTTCAGCGCGGTGGTGTTCTTTGCGCCGGAAATGGGCGGCTACTTCCTGGAATACAACAACTTCCTGCCGGGCGACTCGCTGAAGACTCCGCTGCACATCGCGCCAACCTGGTATTTCACGCCGTTCTACTCGGTGCTGCGCGCCACCACGGCCGACTTCATGTATGTGCTGATGGGCGCGGTGGCCGCCTACGTGGTGTTTATCTGGCTCAAGTCGCGCCTGTCGATCAAGGTCAAGACGGCGATTGCCGTGATTGCCCTGCTGGCCATCGTCGGCATGCTGCCACAGGTGCTGGATGCGAAATTCTGGGGCGTGGTGTTCTTCGGCGGCTCGGTGGTGATCCTGGCGTTCCTGCCATGGCTCGACCATTCGCCGGTGAAGTCGATCCGCTACCGTCCAAGCTGGCACAAGATCGTGTATGCCATCTTCGGCCTGTCGTTCCTGATCCTCGGCTACCTCGGCACCCAGGCGCCAACGGACGCCAAGACCATCGTGTCGCAGGTGTGCACCCTGATTTATTTCAGCTTCTTCCTGCTGATGCCATGGTGGAGTGCCATGGGCAAGTTCAAGACCGTGCCGTCGCGTGTGACGTTTCACCCGCACTAAGCCGATCCCACGCCACGCTCAAAGGACATACATCAAATGAAGATTGCAAAACAACTGCTCGCCATCCTGGCGTTCGTGCCGGCCATGGCCTTCGCCAACGAAGGCGGCTTCCCGCTGGACAAGGCACCTGACCGCCAGACCAACATGGCGGCGCTGCAACATGGCGCCAAACTGTTCGTCAACTATTGCCTCAATTGCCACGCTGCCGCCTCAATGCGCTACAACCGCCTGAAAGACCTGGGCCTGACGGAAGACCAGATCAAGCAGAATCTGCTGTTCTCCGGTGATAAAGTGGGCGACCTGATGACCACGGCGCTGGCGCCGAAGGACGCGAAGGCGTTTTTCGGCGTGGTACCGCCCGATTTGTCGGTAATTTCGCGCGCGAAATCATCTTCCGCTGGCACAGGCGGCGACTACCTGTATACTTACCTGCGTACGTTCTATAAAGACGACACGCGGCCGACCGGCTGGAACAACATGGTCGTGCCGAATGTTGCCATGCCGCATGTGTTGTGGGAGTTGCAAGGTATCCAGTCTGCCAAGTTTGTGGAAGAGAATGATCCGCACGAAGCGGGCAAGAAAATCCACAAGTTTGTCGGCTTCGAGCAAGTCAAGCCAGGCACGTTGAACAAGATCGAGTATGACACTGCGGTGGCCGACCTGGTCGGCTACATGGAGTGGATGGCCGAACCGGCACAACAGACACGCAAGCGCCTGGGCGTCTGGGTGCTGCTGTTCCTGTCGGCTTTTGCTCTGCTGGCATGGCGCCTGAATGCGTCGTTCTGGAAGGAAGTCAAATAAGTGAGGCGCCGGCTTAACGCCGGTTAATGCCTGTTTCTAGCGTTGTCCGCACGAGTGGACAAGCGACCTTGGGGTGAGCCGTTCGCGGCTTCACCCCCTTTGTTTCTAAGGAACTATAAAAAATGATGGTTCTCTATTCGGGTACAACCTGCCCATTTTCGCAACGCTGCCGCCTGGTCCTGTTTGAAAAAGGCATGGACTTCGAAGTGCGCGACGTCGACCTGTTCAACAAGCCGGAAGACATTTCGACCATGAACCCGTACGGCCAGGTGCCGATCCTGGTCGAGCGCGAACTGATTCTGTATGAATCGAACATCATCAACGAGTACATCGATGAGCGCTTCCCGCATCCGCAGCTGATGCCGGCCGATCCGCTGATGCGTGCCCGCGCGCGCCTGATGCTGTTCAATTTCGAGAAAGAACTATTCGTGCACGTGCACGTGCTGGAAAGCGAACGCGCCAAGAGCAACGACAAGGCCCACGACAAGGCGCGCGCGGAAATCCGCGACCGCCTGACGACGCTGGCGCCGCTGTTCCTGAAAAACAAGTACATGCTGGGCGACGAATTCTCGATGCTCGACGTGGCTGTCGCGCCGCTGCTGTGGCGCCTGGACCACTACGGCATCGAACTGTCGAAAACGGCCGCGCCGCTGATGAAATACGCCGAACGCATCTTCTCGCGTCCTGCCTATATCGAAGCGCTGACGCCGTCAGAGAAAGTAATGCGCCGCTAAGATATCCCCATAAAGCTAGTGCGCAGCCGCTCTCGACTTGGCGTTACTCGCCGTACGAAAGTACGGCTGCGTTACTCAAGCCGATATCGGGCTTGCTCGCTACGCTTTCTGGGGCATCTTGGATTATTTTCAGTTGCTCTGTTTCATTGAATTACCGGTGCGCCGCCTTGTCCCCGACAGGCGCGCTCCCGCCTCACAGTGCCTATCATGTCTGAAATCTCAACCAAACCTTATATGCTGCGCGCCATCTACGAGTGGTGCACCGACAGCGGCTACACGCCCTACCTCGCGGTCAAAGTCGATTCGCGCACCACGGTACCGATGGAATACGTGAAAAAAGGCGAAATCGTCCTGAACATCAGTTTCGGCGCCACCAGCGGCCTGAAGATGGACAACGACGCCGTGCGCTTCCACGCCCGCTTCGGCGGCGTCTCGCGCGAAATCTACGTCCCGGTCGACAACGTGATGGCCATCTACGCCAACGAAAACGGCCAGGGCATGGCGTTCGAACCCGTGCTCGGCAACGACGACCCGCACGGCCAGCCCACCGACAGCCCCGCATCGACCGACGCGCCACCACCGCCCGCCCCGGCAGCGACCGGCCCGACCCTGTCATCGGTGCCGACTGGCAACACCGGACCGACCGAACCCCGCGACACGCCGCCCGGCGACGACGAGCCACCAAAAAAAGGCGGCCGCCCGACCCTGACGCGCATTAAATAGCGTATAATTCGCAACGCGCAGTTTTTGCCGACTTAGCTCATTTGGTAGAGCAGTTGATTTGTAATCATCAGGTGGCCAGTTCGAAACCGGCAGTCGGCACCAGAATTCAGTAGGAAAATCAAAGGGTTACAGAACTATTTCTGTAACCCTTTTTTGCTCACGGCTTCATTACAGATTCTGTGTAGGCACCGTGTAGGCAAATTCGCCTTATTTAACTTATGTTGCTCAATGGCAACCATCCTTGGCAGAATTACTTAAATTGTTGATTTAACTTGACAATTTACTATTCGACCTCATACTGACACAATGGATTCTCGTTTAAATACCCCTCAGATTGCGCGTGCGGTGCAAGCTCTAAATCTGAGCTACGACGACTTAGCGCGTCGGCTGGAGGTCGTACCTGCCGCCGTAACGCAATGGCTGTCTGGAGAGGCCTTCCCTGCAGCAAATCGCCTGTTAAAGCTTTCTTTCATTTTGAACATGTCTTTCGACGACATGGTCGTGAATTCGTCGCCAAAGCTCCCGGAGCCTGTAGTTGCGTATCGTAGAAAAGCGCAAAAAATAACGACAGAAGTTGAGATAGAACTCGCTCGAACTAAAGGTCGACTGCTTCGTCCCCTCGCGAACTATTTGGACAATCGTCATGTTAAGGCGGCGACTTTCCGCGAACCGTCTCAGGATTACAACTACATCCAACAGGTAGTGAGCGACCTGCGCAAATCCCTTGGTATGTCCGATGAATCAATTATTAGTTATGGCAATCTCATTGCTAAATTCAATGAGCTCGGCGCGGTACTTGTTCCCGTCATGTGGGGGGAAAGAGAGAAACACGGCAACGCACTGCATATTTTTCTGCCGGAATCCAACGCCACGTGGGTATATCTAAATCTAGACGCGAACGTATGCGACTTTAATTTCTGGATGGCACATGAGCTTGCGCATGTTTTCACACCTGATTTGGCAGGCTCGAACGACGGTGAAGATTTCGCCGATGCTTTCGCTGGGGCGCTACTTTACCCTCGCGCATGCGCAGCAAAGTTATATCAACAATTAATCGGAAAACACGATGGTGTGGCGGTCAATCTGATAAAAGCAGCTGCGCAAGAACGTGTTATTTCCCTGTACACTGTGTACTTGGCGATTAACAACTATGCCAAGCATAACGGGCTGCCAGTTTTCAAGTTCAGCATTTTTGGCGCGATGAAGAATTTTGAAAAGCAATTCCCTACTGTGACCCATTTGTTATTCCCAAAGGGCGCGCCGGATGCAGCGACTTATATTGCTACTACAAAGGAAGCTTTTGTCACTCCGTTTTTTGATATCTTGGTGTCATACCTTCGAGACTCTGCGCAAGGTCCGGGATGGCTTGCCGAGGTGCTTGAAACGTCTATCCTCGACGCCAAAGAAATGTACTTGGCACTTGGCGGCAACGCCTCCTAATAACTGCTGAGTTTAAGTTGCTATATTTACTTGACACGTGTTCATATCTTCGGCTTGCCTACAGCATCAATCCACTGCTTGGAACCAATTTTTATCCTGCGCCCGAAAAGGCCGTAGTTACTCCAGAGGTGCATTTAGAGTGGACTAGGGCACCTCGCCTGCAGACTAAATTCCACTGGGCTGGTCAGGCTCCGTACGCATTGAATCGTCGACAAAATCTGATCCCGATGGATGCAGCAAAGTCTTCCCAAATAAAGATGATGCGCTCCAACATCAAAGCGCATTCGATTAGTAGCGTAACTGCTATTAAGGCAAATAGATACACGCTGCCATCAACCAACGACTGCGAGGTGCTAGCTCATGCTTATGTATTTACCAACTCAGGCGTTCCAACTACCGCAGTGAGTGACGACGGCGGAATGGGGTGGGTTGCAGGAGACCTGCAAATCCCATTCATAACTACATTGGACCTCGTGCATCGAATGGTGATAGCGCAAAAGCAGACGCTGGCGAACGTTAAAGCTTTGGCTGGGTATCTGGACTATGAAAAGGACTTGCCGCCAAATTGGCGAAAAAACGGTTTGACAATATTTGGCATTCAACTGCCATAAGTTCGCATTGCTTAGGTGAGCTTAACCACACCCAAGATGTTTGCTCGTGATACCGTATACGCCCGCGCCAAGGCACTGACGCTCTCACCAGCGGCATATCTTGCGATTATGTCTGCGCGCTGCTCGGTGTTGGTCTTCGCTGGGCGCCCCAGCGTCTTGCCTTCACTTTTGGCACGGGCGAGGCCCGCTTGTGTACGCTCCACCAGCAAATCGCGCTCCATCTCGGCCACAGCTGCCAACATGGTCATCATCATCTTGCCTGCTGGCGAAGTCAGGTCTAGCTTGCCCAGTTGCAGCACGATTACAGCAATTTTCCGGGCGGCCAGCAGCTTGACGGTGGCGCCGACGTCCTGCGCATCACGGCCCAGGCGGTCCAGCTTAGACACTACCAGAGTTTCGCCATTGCGAATCTGGGCCAGCAGCGCGGCGAACTCCGGGCGCTCGCTGGCGCTGGTCTTGCCACTGATGGTATCCGCATACCAGTAATCGACCTGGTGGCCGGCCGCTTCAATTTCCATCTTCTGGTTGTCTGCGGTTTGCTCTTTGGTGCTGACGCGGCCGTATGCGAAGGTTGCCATGGTGTTACTCCGGTTAAGACTGTTAGAAAACACTGTTAGAATATATCTACCTGTTAGAAATAGCAAGCCCTATATTTCCAACATGGATTTATGTTGATGTTTGTAGATGTTAGAAATCGTTCGTTTTCTAACAGTATGTTTTTCCCCACTCTGCGATAGAATTTCACATATAACAACTAAAGGTAATGTATGAAACTTTCTCGCAATTCTTTCAGTTCTGGCCTCGCCGTGCTCTGTCTTCTGACCTTGCCCGGCTGCGCAACAGTGAAGGAGAGTTATGGACCAGATGGAAGAAAAGCGTATGCATTGAACTGCAGCGGCACTGCACGGGGATGGGATAAATGCCTGGCCGCAGCAGGTGATATTTGTGGCAGCGCTGGTTACGATGTACTCGATAAGTCAAGTGAAGCCGTGTCGATAGCGAGCGCTGCAGCAAGCAACGGCTCGTTTGGCGCATCAGCTGTAAAAACTTCAGAACGCACTATGCTGGTTGCATGTAAGGCGAGATAAGACATTTTCAAATGGCCGTCAGCGACTCCGACCTGCCGCCAATGTCTACTGGTCGCCAGGTCAACTGCAGCGGCATCAAGCCGGTCCGAAGGGAGCGCGAAGGGAGCGAAGGGAGCACTATTTTTTCTGCGCTCCCTTTGCTCCCTTCGCGCTCCCTTCACGCTGTAGTTTCCGGAAGGCACCATACCCAGGCGCCGCCCATACTGAGTTTCTTGGCCTCAACGCCGAGTGATTTCTTGAGTCGCTTGGCCGCGTCCCATGAGTGTCCAGCGTCGCGCACCTCAGCCTGTAGCGCCTTCGTGGCCATCTTGCCGCCCGCCTCACGGAGGGTATCAACCAGCATGCGCTCTAAGTCTTGGCGCGCGTCGCCATCCTCGCCACTGTCGTCGTGCTCAACGTCGCCCAAGATTTCCCGCGCCGTGCCTTCGATGGCGCCGGCCCAGACCGCATGCGTCGCCTCGATGCCGCCGTCGATGGTGGTCAGCTCCAGCGAGTAGGCTACGCCACCATCATCCGGGGCAATGTTCGATTTCGCCCTGGCCATTACACGCCGGTTGCTGCCCTCTTCCTTCGCAGTCACCAGCACCATGCGGGCCAGCGCGCCGAAGGCCTGGGAGCCGATAACGCGGTCCTGTGGCGCTTTCCCTGCGCCGCCCTTGGCAAAGTGCGTGATACCGATGACGGCGCAGCCGTGGGCGTCAGCGAAGTCCACCACCGCCTGCAGGCTACGGCGCACATCGTTGGCACGGTGCATGTCGCCGGCGACGGCGGACACAATCGGGTCTATCAGCAGCAGGCTCACGCCGCCAATAGCATCGACCGCGCGGCGCAGGTCCGGTATGTCCTGCGACGGGTCGAAAGGCACGCTTTCGCCATCCTGGGCGATACCCTCAATGAAGTGGCAGCGCGCCAGGTCGGCGCCGGAGGCAATCAGCCGCGGTACGAGCGTATCATCGGCCACGTCCTCGCTTGACCATATCAGTACATTGCCACCGCCCTTACACTCGCTACCATCTGGCCACCGGCCGCCCGTCGTGATGACGCCGGCCAGCGCCAGCGCAAGGGTAGTCTTGCCGGTACCGGCGGCGCCGGCAAGGATGGTCAACTTTCCCGCCGGCACCCAGCCAGGCCACAGCCAGGTGATGGGCAGCGGCTTGATGTCGGCACCACAGCGGATTTTCACCACACGTTCACCCCTCTGCATGCTCCGGTCGAACTGGCGCGCCGTTTCTCCCTGGCGGTCCAGCTCGATGCGGGCGGCCCGCGCAGCATCATCCTCCCTGCCCAGCGTAAAGCCGGCCATCTGGCCATCTGTGTGTTTGTCCGTCATCATGATTCCGCCAGTTTGAGAAAGGCCGTGCGTTTGTGGTCGCCGTCGACCAACAACAGCCGGCGCGGCCTGGCCTGATACAGCCGGTCGGACAGTGTGCGCAGCGCGCCGTACCTGGTCAGCTTTCCGGGGAATATCAGCACCACGTCCAGGCCGGCAACCGCGCGGCACTCCAGCGCGGTGGGCAGGTTGGCCGGGTCGATTTCGATGGCGTTGCGTTTGGGCGGCAACATGCCGACGCCCAGCCACAGGACACCGTCCACCGGCGCCAGTCCATACTCGGCACGTATGCGTGCCAGTTCCGCCAAGGTACTCATATGCGACCGCCGGGCATGTCGAAGTGGTAGGGTAGCACCAGCAGAATGCGAGTGCGGCCAGGTTCGGCGAAGTGGTCAATGTAGCGCAGCGCCTGCTCAAGCTTCATGCTGACCAGGCCAGCAGGTGCGCGCGCTTGAATCGTCACCTTGCTGGCATCCTCAAGGCCAAGGGTTCCACCGCCATATACCAGCGCCGGCGGCGGCCCGACTTCCGGAGGCTCGGGGAGTTGGTACCGGCTGACTGCTTGCCGCTCGCTCTGGTGGCGAATGCGCACGGAGCGAATTGATAGCTCACGGTAGGCGGGGCAATCCTGTTTGGCTTGCTCTTCGCAGACGAATGCATGCGCTGCATCACATGTGAGGTCCAGCGCCAGCACTTCGCCGGTTTCGGTCAGGACATCGTACAGGGGCTCGTCGGCCCCACTATCGCGCGGCGCGCGCGGGGCGTTCATTTCGGCCCCCGTTGGTTGTCGGTGCTGACCAACTGGATAGCGGGCGGCGCAGTGGTAGGCTTTTCCAGCGGGAACATCTTTGCCACGGTATTGGCGAAGTCAACGATGTCGGCGCGCCAGTACGGTGCCGTGGCGCGGTAGCGCTGCAGCAGCGTGCTTTCGTCGGCGGTCAGTGAGAGCGGCACCAGCGCAAGGGCAGCGGCCTCTTCCTTCGATGGCGTTTTCATGCTTCACCGCCTTCCGCTACCAGGGCGGCTATCTGGTCGGCGGCGTCGCGCATCAGCACGCCATTGCGCAGGGCACAGGTAATGAAGCACTCCACCGCGTCGACCGCGCTGCGCGTGGCCTCGTCCCTGGGTTTAATGCCGTCCAACTTGTCGACGGCTTCCAGCAGCAAGATTTCCAGCCGGGCCGCGTGCGCGCTGATATCGGAGGCATGCTGGCGGACGGCGGCGCCATCCAGCACTTGGCCGCTGGCGCTGGTCGGCATACTGCCGGCGGCGCTCATGCGGCACCGCCAATCTTTGCTGCGGCAGTGCGCCAGATGGTCTTGCCTTCTTCGATGCCGGCAAAGAAAGCATCAGCTGCGGCCGTGCCTACCTGGTAGGGCATGTCGAAGTCCTTGCGCTCGATGCGGTGCTCAAGCGCCATGCGGGCGCCGGCCTTGTATTCCTGACTGCGCGGCGTGCGGCCGTTGTAGAACGCGGTTTGATAGAGCTGGTCGACGGACAAGGCCGAAGCTAATACTGCGGATTGTGTGGGCGTAGGGGTGCTATTGACCATGATGGCCTCCTGTGTGGTGGTGAACCGCACAACCCGCTGCTAAACGGGGTGAGCGGCAAATGGCAGGGTTAGCAGACCGGTACACAGGGAAACCGGCAGGCCGAAGCCTCCCCACCACCGCCGCTCATAGAGACGTGATGGTACGGACGAAAAAAAGCCGCCAGTGGCGGTGTCCGCCTTGTGTAGTTCCGAGCTGCTAAACCCGTTCCCCTCTTTATCGGGGACGTTTTTAGGATAGACCGGCGTTAGGCAGGCGTCAAGATTTTTCGTGGCGGAAGTCTATCAGTGAAAGCGATATGTTAGCAATGAAAATAGCAATATTAATTTTTATATCACTACCTTGCTTGAACATCTAGATGTAAAAAACGCCTCATCAAGGGAGGCGTTTTTAAAGGCTAAATCTGGTTGTTCAATGGGTCACGGCGCTACACCGAGTAAGAATTACATGCTTCACCAATGGCCGGCTTGACTCTTGCAGATTCACCAGCTTAACCCGATTTTTGAAGTCACTAAGTCCAACATGGGCAGCAAGCTGCCCGATGCATTCGTCTGCGAAGGAAGGAGTAAGGCTCTTGTTATGGAAGTCGATTTCAATAGACTCATACTCATCTAATAGGCCTAAAAGTATCGAACGCGCCTCGGCACCGACCGGGCGTGTCGTCAGCTCGCTGGCGACTTCGTCGATGTCGATTCTAAATGAAGAAATCATCATCATCTAACCCCTCTGGAAGCGGAAAACTTTCATAAACTACTTTGATATCCATTTGCTGGTCTAAGTCCCACTCGATTACAAGTAAAGTACCATCCCATTTCGAATCGGTGGAAAATTTCTGCGCTGCGTTTGATGACAAATAAAACGCTTCATGGCCCGAGCGCACATACAGAACGCCATTGTTTCGTTCTAGCAGCCCTCTTGCAACCGCCAGACCGTAGCCCGAATGTCCTTTACCAGGCTTCCCTGTCACACCATACTCCGTTGCAATCTCACAACTGTTCTCAACGTTCAGTCTATCAAACAATAGATGGTTCTGCTGCAAGGAGGCTCGAATTCCAATACCTGAGTCCGCGAGCGCAATTTGAGCCTTTCGTCCGCCAGCCCAAACCTGCGCGCAAATAACCCCATACACCCCATCTGTAACCGCCGAGTGCGCGTAGCAATTTCCTATGAGTTCTCGCAGCATCGTTTGGATAGCATCAATAGTCCGTTCGTTAGAACACACAGAACGAAATAAGTTGGCTAGAGCGGTGGCAGCACCATCGATTGACGCCTCATCTTTGAGCAATTCAACAGGGTGATAGCGCCCTGCCGCCCGCCTTTCTTTAGGCGGAAAAGGCGAGACGATATCGAGCGCCCCCCATAAATTCATAGTGTCCGCGTATCCTTCTATCTTCTCTGGCAGCGCCAACTGTGTAGCGTTTCGCTGCCGTAAGCTATGAGCTAACGTTGCGAGATGGAACGGCTTCATAAATCGCGGTGAGTCACATCGTTGAGTCTGTTGCAATGTTTCAAGCTGGGAGAGCCAGTGTTCAACATCAGCGGAGCTAGTTCTGTTCATTGTTGACGTCTGCATCTTATTAATAGAACGAAAACATCCTACAGAGTATCTGCTTAGCAATTCTATTCAATTCTCACAATCCGGTGGGATACAGGTGAGGCGTCAAGTTGCATTATGTGTGTTCGGATGGGACCTCCGAGCGGTGCGCACGACCTTAATGGTCAGGCTTGCCCCCCCGCAAGAATGGCGTTTGAAACGCGCGCCTTGAGCTGCGCACCAATCATCGCGTTCTGGCTTCGTATCGGACACTACTGGCATGGTATTGGCAATGAAGCGTTCCCACCGTTGTGGCCAAGATGTCCATCAGATGGACGGCCCTGGTGGGTAGCGATGTGCGGACTTCGATGGGGCTGCGAAGGGTCTTACAAGGGGCTTCGATGGGTTCCACAAGGCTTCCAGAACGGTATCGAAAGGGTTGCCAAAGGGTTTCCTGCAACGGCCTGAAACGCGTTGCAGGCGTTACAGGTGCCGTTGCAGCTCGCATACCGGGATTTCGCCGGATTGCACTGGCCCGAATTTTTAGGCCAGTGCTGGCGCTGGTGGGCAATCTACTGAAATCTCAGGATATGGATGCGGGGCAGAATCCGATTATCTGACTTCGAGGCTATGCAGGGCTAACGATATCAGGGAGTTTGACGCGTGCAGCACACGTGCCTGACGCGTGACGCCAACGGTGGACTTAATACGGGAAAATCCCGTATTAGAAACGAAGAGCAGGAGTGGGGCCGACGATAGGCGCCGCGTCTTGCCAACGGCGTAGTGCCAACACGCACGGCAGTAGAACAAAGGCGAGCAACCAGTCAGAAATCGGAGGTGATGCTGATAAGCGCATGCTCCTGGCATCCTGGGAGGTCATTACGAAAATTGATGGTCACCTGCCGGTTCTCATTGCTCGCGACAAGCACCTTTTGTGCGCAAACATTATGAATTTCGAATGGCCCGGAATAGCCGGCGGGTATCGGGATTGGGCCATCGTCGATGCAGAATACTTCGAGATTCTGGTCAAGCTTGCTGAGCTGGGCAATAAGGTCTTTAACTTTCACGCGTCCTCCAGGGGTGCCTGAGCGGGGCCGGGTGGCCGCTGCTGCATCGATATTATCACCTTGCTCCGGGCCGGCCATCCAGACCACCTATGCGCAACAAAATGCGTACTTATTTGCTCGTGCCATGTTCTTGAAACATGAGGATTTCGATAGAATTATTGTGCCGTTTCCCCTATGAGGGGCGACATTCGCCGCTCACGCGGGAATCGCGCTGATGGTGCGCACTATCCGCGCACGCCGAGCGTACTGTCTTTGCCGGTCCGGTGGGCGTCGCTCAGGCGCATGTCGCCAACCTCCCTGGCCGCCTGCTCAATGATGCGAGCGGCCAGCAGCAGATTACCCATGCTTTCGGCCTGGGCAGCTACCCGTTCCAATACGCGCAGGCGGTACGCCTGGCAGGCAATGGGGATATCGTCCAGCTGGGCCAGCAGCCGCGCCCTGGTGTCATAGAACATGGCCCGCCACTTGGGGCTCAGCTTAGCGCCGGCCCGGCGCTCCGGGTGGTATGCCTCGATGCGCTGGCGCGACAAGGCCAGGCCAAAGCGTTGCTTGACGGTGGTGGCCACTTGGGCGGGCGTGTCGAAGCATGCCAGCTCTATGACAATGTGCAGGATTACGGCGGTTGGAAGGGCTGTCATCGTTCTAAATCCGTCAAGGCAGGTCAAGCAAGGCGGCGCCTGTGTGCTGTATGCCAGTGCAAACCATGCGCATCCGTTTGTGGTCGTTATTCATATCGTCAGCGTCGGCGGCAAGGGCCAGAATCGGGCCGTGGTGGCACGAACGGCCCTCGCCTGATGTGCTGGCATAGCCAAGCAGCGCCAGCCGCTCAGTAGGCCGGATTTCGTCAGCCTTCGATGGTTCCGCCCGATTTGCAGTACGCAGCGCGGTCAATGTGAGGCATCTGCTCGAACTGCGCGCGTTTCACCACCTTGGCACCGTGCGCGGGGGTAGCTGGCGCTGGCTTGCTGGCGCCGTCTGCGACGGTGCCGCCGGCTTTGATGTGGCTCATGCGCTCTTGCGGGTTCATGGCGTCGAACTGCTGGCGGCTGACCGCGCCGCTGGTACCGGGCTGGCCAACTTGAACCGCACTGCCGGCAGCGCCAGGACCAGGCCCGGCCGGCGCGCCGCCTTCCCGCTGAATCATCGCCTTGTTTGGGTAGCCATCCACCAGCTTGCCGAACGCCTCATCGAAGTTCGCCACCTCGCCGTGGCGCGTAGGCGAGTACAGCGGCATGCCGTGCTGGTCGACCGCCACCAGCTTGCCGCCCTCGATGCGGAATGCATCCGAGAATGCGGCGGCAGCAAGGTCGTGCGGGATTTTTAGCCCGGCCATTGTCGGCGAGGTCTCGAAGTGCTTGCCCAGCGCCAGCTTCCATGCAGCAGGGGCGTCGAATGCTTCTTCGCGGCCGTTGGCGTGCACGTACACGGGTTTGCCATCCCTGACGACGGCCGAGCCGTCCTTGTTCAATTTCAGTTTCATGATGTTGCCTTTCGTTGGTGGAGTGATTTGCTATTTGCTACTGCTGGGCGCCCGCCGGCACCTGGTCGGCGGGCGAGAGTTCGTTTATCCGGCAACCAGGCCGATGCGGTCGTATAGCCGGCGCAATGCCGCGCTCCCAGCAGCATCGCAAGCGCGGCGCGCCATGACTGCCGTGCGTGCGGTGATTTCGCACCTGGCCAGCAGCGTTGCCAGGATGTCGACCTGCGGGAAACGCTGGGCGCCGGCCGCTGCCAGCACGCCGTCAATCAGGCTACGGGCGAACTGCTGCGCCTCCGGTGTCAGGTCATCCGGGCAGCCGTACAGCGCCTCTGCAGCGGCCAGCAGCATGCCATCGGGCGTGTTGGCGTCGGGTTCAATGGTCTTGATGCTCATGCTTCGACTTTCTGCCCGGAGGCCGGGCGATAGGTGTAACGGATTCCAGGGCGTTGCGCAGGGTGCGCGCGCTGGGCGGGCCGGTGGCGGGCATGAACTCGCCGCGCTCGCTGTCCCAATGCTCGGCCGGTTGGTCGGCGTCACGCTGGCGGGTGTAGTTGCCGGGCACGTCGTGGGCGGCCGGGCTGGTGCTGGCTGGCCGGCCGGCTACCGGGCGGACCGGGCCACACTCGGGCGTCGAGAACACCAGCTCGGCGGGCTCGATACCGGGCGCCGATGGAATGCCGGAAAAATTTCCTGCTTCTGCTTTGGCCTGGTGCTGCGCCAAACTGACGGCCTGAAAATAACCGTGTGTCGAAGCGGCGTCGATATCGGCCAGCGCGGTGGGCGTGCCGCTGGCGGTGGTGCTGCTGGCGCTCGATGCCGCTGGTGCGCTGGCCGGCAGGTCGCGGCGCATGCTGGCGCTGGCCGGCCCGATTGCCTGCTGGGGGGCGGTGCTGCAGCTGGCAATCTGGTGCTGGAAACCGTTGGATTTGAGGGCCGCGACTTCGGCAACCCCTACACAGGATAGGGGTTGCTCACTTTTCGGCATGCTGTCCGACATGAACCCTATAGGCTTTGAACGTGCAACCCCTATAGGCTTCCGCTCAGGCTTACATGGCCGCGTCATGATGCCGGCGAAGGTGTCTGCGCGCTTGGTCTTCGGCTTCACCGCTGGCATGGCGATGCCCAGCGCCAGCAAGAGCGGTTCCGGGTTGGCCTTGTGCGGTTCCAGCAGCACGCGCAGCAACCCAGCTTGCAGCCCGCTATTCGCTTCAAGCACAACGAGGGCCGCATCTATCGCCTGCTGGCGGTGCGCGGCGCTGGGACGCGCTGGCGCTGCCTGGCGAGCCAGTCCGTAGCGCTGCCCTACCTTCGCTTGGAAATCGCCCTGCATCGCCATGATTTTTATGCGGTTGCCCATCAGCTCGCTGCCGCGCATCCGGCCATCGACCAGCGGCAGCAGGATTACATGGCAGTGCGGTGCCGCTTCGTCGTTATGGACGATGGCACTGAGGATGGGCACGGAAAACCACTGCTCGGCCCACGACAGCGCATCATCAAAGAATGCGCGCTGGTCGACGGTGGTGCCGGCTGGCAGGCTGAAAATAATTTCGAGACCGCGCAATGCATCCTTGCGCAGCGTCGCAATGCCAGCGGTGGCCATCAGCGCGCGCGCCTCGCTGGCCACGCCGGCGGCTGTTGCCGGGCCGCGCAGTATGCAATTCAACGGCGTGCGGCTCGGGTCGATGGCCGCGCCCTGGTTGCCGTCCAGTTCCGCCAATATCTCGCGCAGGTTGTGCTTGGCCGCCGTCACGATGATGGCCTTGCCCTTCAAACCTTTCATCCGCAGGAAATGCGTATCAGTCATGCGCATCCCCACGCTGCAGCACAGGCCACGACCAGCACCAACAGCGCAGCACAGCACGTGGCGCTGGTGGTGGGCAGGCATGCGGGGCCAGGCCTAACCACGCACAAAAGCTCTGATGCGTCATTCACCCGCCTTTTTATCGCGCGTACGCAGCCACGCATGGATGGCGCGGCGGCCGGCTTCGGCCAGGTGGTAGATGCCGCGTTTGATTTTGCGGCCGTCCTGGTCGTGGTCGTCAATCATGCTGCAAGGCAGGCCGGTGAGGCCCAAACCTAGTTCCCGCAAGTTTGCAATCAGGTCAGGACCATTACTGCAGCCTGCCACACGGTCGAGATGCTCGCGGGGTACAGGACGAAGCAAGAGCGCATGCAGGGCGCGCAGATAGCGCGGGTTCTCAGTGCCGGCGAAGCGAACGACTGAGGTAGAATGCGGCTGAGGTATTGTATTTCCGAGAAGGTCCGGTTCTGCTTGGCGGCGGCCGGACTTTTTCTTTTTGGGTGTCGGTGGAGGGAGCTCCATTACGCCCCCGAGCTCAGTGCTTGGGCCACGTCCGCGACAGGCCACAGTAGCAGCTTGCCGCGCTTGATGGGGCGCACGCCATAGCACTCGCCCTTGAGACAATGGTTTTTCAACGCAGTCTGCGGCGCGCAGCACATGGCGCGGGCAAACTCGGAGGTGGTGATGTGGTCACGGCCTTGCGCAACGGCAGCAAGTGCCGGTGGCATTACTGGGATTTTCGAGTGGTAGGAGGTTTGCATCATCTTCCCTTTCGTGGATTGGATGATGCAGAAATCTACGCATAGCAACCGGCGCAACTGGTTGCGGCAACCACGCTCCCCAACAACCATGAGGGTTGCAAAGCGATTTATGCAACTTCGCAACGCAACCTATTTTTTTCGGCTACCCCTACCTAGGCCATCGAATGCACCGGCCTTCTTGGGGACTAAACTTCCCCGCGCTTCAGTCAGCTTACGTGCGATGAACTGACGCGAAACTCCGTATATCTTTGCCAAAGTCTCCTGCGTCGCACCCGGCGCGTTATATTCAGTTAGCAGCTTTTGACAAGCCACCTCGTCCCATATTCTAGGCGCCACGCTTGGGTGTTCAACTGTCGACGAGGTGTTGGTTGTTCCGACTGAAATGGCGGCCAAAGCATACTCAGATTCGATTGCCTTTATATCCTCCATCGTGGCGAAGAGGTCATCGGCTGTTATCTTTGTCTTTGGATGCAAACTTACGTCCTCAAGTGCGACTAAGCGCCCCTTGAGCAATTGCCCGGGTGCCTCTGCATTCGGCACATACCAGGCTGGTGAATTCGGATAGAAGGCTTTCAACGGGAAGGCAGCTAAACCGTGGTCCGCGACATCTTGTAATGTCCTTGGAGCTGCGCGTAGTGCGCCGTTACGATGAAACTGCTGGCGCGCTTCGTTTCGCTCCTCATTCATCTCAGTGGAAATTTTAAGTAATTTCTTTTTCCCCTCGATTTCAATGCGTAAATTACGGACGTCTTCTTCTGAAAGAACGTCTTCCCATTCAGTTAAGGTAAGAAGGCCTTTGAGGTGTTGAACGTTACGCTGCAATGTATGCTCTGCACCTTCTATATTAGCTGCAAGCCTCGAACTCTCAGAAGCTGCCCTCCAGTCATGCCCGTAACGAAGCCTGTCTGCAACGTCGAAAACTAAGCCTTCAAAGTGAAAATACACCGGCCAATTTTTTTGTATAGCGTGCGTTAATACGTCGTGCACGGAGTAGCCCCAACGTGTGGCGAGTTGGCTCACCGTCTGTGTCAATGGTTCAAACATGTGCACCCCTTCAGGTGTCCGCCCTCATGGAATAGGTGCTGCAACCAGGTCGGTGAAGGAGCCGACTTTTCCCCCGCTAAAGGTAGGCTGCAGCGTAAATCGTGCCTGATGCGGTCAGGCGGCCGGGACCAGGCGTAATGCTGCTGGCGCTGGTTGGCACTGGACTGCCGCTTGCTCCAATATCCACTCTTCTATTTTAACGTGCCATTTCCGCAGCAAGTCCAGTGGGCGGCGAATGTAGTTCTGCTCGCGGACACCCTGGGGTGCATGGCCTTGAATTTGCGCAGCGATGCCGGCCGGCGTCTCGGTCCACTCGCTCAATGTTGCGAAGCTTCGGCGCAGGCCGTGCAATGTCAGGTGCGGCAAGCCGGCGGCGGCCACCGCCTCGTTATGAGCAATGCGTGGCTCGGCCAGCTTGCCCGACTCGGCGCTGGTGCTGCTGAATACCCACTCATTGCGGCGCGGCAGGGCGGCCAGCAGGTGCGCGACATAGGGTGTCAGCGGCACCATACGAAAATCCTCTACCTTGTCTCCCAGCTTCATGCTCCCCCACTGAAAATCGACGTCGGCCCAGCGCAGCCCGGCCACCTCTTCGCGGCGAGCCCCAATCAGTAGC
Organism: Janthinobacterium sp.; assembly: GCF_031995485.1. NCBI lineage: Bacteria > Pseudomonadati > Pseudomonadota > Betaproteobacteria > Burkholderiales > Oxalobacteraceae > Janthinobacterium > Janthinobacterium sp. The sequence continues at coordinate 29,083 of NZ_DAMAGB010000001.1, read as the reverse complement.
AGAGTCTGCAGGTAGGCGGCGATGACCGGATTACCTATCTTGCGGACCTCGCCGAACCAGGCCTTCAGCTGCTCGCGCTGCAGCAGGTCATGCTTCACCTTCGGCTTACCAAGTATTTCGCGCGCCTTGGCGCTTTTGGCTGCGTTTCTGGTGACAATACCCGAATAGTGCGGGTGGGCCGTACACCAGTTCAAAAAGGCTTTCAGCAGACGCATGGCCAGGCGCGCACTGGACGGACGCGTCTGAGCTTCGACTTTCGCCCACGCCTCAATACGCGCATCGGTCAAGTCGACAAGGCGCTCGGCGGCGAGAACGGAAAGCGGTCCCGGCTTCGTCGGCTTGGGACTGCGCTTGCGCCCTTCCCCGCCGGCCTGAATGATTTTTCGATGCGCCGATATCTGATGCTCGCCCCAGTGCGGGGTACGCTCCGCAACGTAGACAGGCCACACGGCGCCAAGGGTGACGGACTCCCGCAACGCAGCGGCCGCTGTTTCGACCTTTACTGCCACCTGCGCTGCAACCTGTTCGGCGCGCACCTGGCGCGGGTCAATGCCCTGGTCGGTCTGCGCCTTATGGCGCGTGGCCTCCGCCTGGGCCTTGCCTACCGTCCATGTCCGGACATCGCCGATGGTGATGCGGATGGTCTTGCCCTCAAGGCGAGTTTCAAAGATATAAGAGCGCGCGCCGGCGGCTGTAACGCGCAGTCCCAAGCCTGGCGTTTTCGCGTCCCACATGATGCTCTGCTGCTTGCCGGCCTCGCATTGAAATGCGGCCACCCGGTCGGCCGTAAAATTAACCTTCGCCACCTGTCTGCTCTCCCCTGTGTAGGCACCATGTAGGCACTGTGTAGGCAGATTCTATCAAACTAAGGGAAAGTATCGGCAAGTCCAGTCGCTGCCAATATGACAAAAATCGGCAATTTTCCCTATGAGAGAGGCATTTTTCGACCTCAAAAGGAAACTATCGAAAACCAAAATCCCAGCGATTTGTAATCATCAGGTGGCCAGTTCGAAACCGGCAGTCGGCACCAATAAATTCAAGCACTTAGCCCAATCCTCAGGATTGGGCTTTTTGCTTTCTGGATCCCCTGCAGGCGCTGTGGCACCGGGCTTGATCAAAACTGCGTCATTTGTTTTTCCAGCTATACTCGACATATCTGTTATTCGAATAAATTGACTATCTGCATGTCAGATAATATTGATATATCTGCATAACGGATACCGCACATCTCCTTCTTGACTTCCACCCAACGTCTCCTCATGGCGTCGCAGCTCGGGCAGTTGCTCGTATCGACCCGCAAATGGCATAAGCACACCCAGGCGACGGTGGGCCGGCGACACGCCAGAAAGACTGGCGCAGGTCGATGGCATTGTTCTTGACGAGGAGGACATTGAGCGGCACCTGTTCGATTTCGTTGCCCGCACACCCGCCATCGTGGAAAAGCTCCGCAGCGAACTGCCTGTGGGTTTTTTGGAAAAGGTGGCCGACAAAATTCTGGGCGGTCTGCCCGATACGGCAGCCGCCCTTCAACGGATGCGGCAAGCCTGACTCAATACCGCATCGCCGGCATGCCGCTGGCGGCGATCAGCGCCAGCGTGATCGGGCCGGCCATGCCCAGCAGCGTGCCGCAGATGATGCCGGCGCTCCACCACCAGCTTTTCCAGCGCGCCAGCAGCAGGGCCACCGCCATCTGCGCCAGCATCGCCAGTACATAGAGCGGGAAAAGGCCGATCTGGTCCAGTTCCATCCAGAACGGCCCGCTGTAGTCGCGCAGGTTCCAGCAAATGGCGCTCCAGACCACCACGATCAGCAGCGCGAGCAGCATGCCGCGGCCAAAGCGGCGCCAGTGGCCGTCAGGGAGCGGTGTATGGGTTGACATGATATTTTCCTTTGCCTGGGCCGAGCGCCCGGTCCAGCCATATATTACCGGGTTCGGCGGCTGATGCAGCGCATGCTGGTGCAACTATTCGTGAGCCTGCACCGGCGCCATCCGCCGCCCGATCACGCTTTCGATCCCCTCCCCCACCCGCAGCACCACCGCATCGGCGCCCGGCGTTGAAAACACCGTCACGCCAAATGGCAGGCCATCGGCATCCGCTCCCAGCGGTATCGCCAGCACCGGCGCGCCGGCCTTGCCCGTACATTTGGCGGCGGCGCTCATGGGCGCGAGCAACACGTCGGCGGCGCCGGCCTGCAGCGCGGCATGGATGCCTTGCTCGAGGCTCAGCGCCATATCGCGCTGGCGATCGGCCAGGTAGTGCGGCGAATCGAGGCCGGGCGAGGCCTGGGCCGCTTCCAGCAGTGACTGTCCATAGGGAATCGCCTCGGGATGCGCGCGGTTCCAGGCTATGATGTCTTGCATCGAGCGCATGCCGCATGGCTGCAACTGCGCCAGCAGAGCGTCGAGGCTGGCCTTGAACTCGGTGCGAAACACGCTGGAGCGCACTTCGTGCAGTTGTTCCGCGCTGGGCAGGTCGCACGGGTCGACGATGGTGGCGCCGGCTTGCGCCAGCAGTTGCAAGGCATGCTCGAACGCAGGTTTGCGTGCGTCGGTCAGCACGTTGTCGGCGATAAAGCGGCGCGGAATGCCGATGCGCAAGCCTTGCAGGGAGCTGATCATTGTCAGGCTGTCGATGTCGGCCATGGCCTGGAATACCAGTGCGGCATCAGACACGTTCAAGGCCAGCACGCCCGGCGCATCCTGGCTCGGCACCAGCGGCATGACGCCATCACAACTGATGCACCCGACAGTCGGCTTGAAGCCGACAATCGAGGTGTGCAGCGCGGGCGCCTGGATCGAGTTCTGCGTTTCGGTACCGATGGCGAAAGCGCACAGGCGCGCCGAGACCGCCGCCGCCGAGCCGACGCTTGATCCCTGGCCACGCTCATAGCGCAGGCCCAGCGGGTTGCGCACCACGCCGCCGGCGCCGCTGAATTCGGACGGCATGGTATCGGCGACAAAATCGGCAAACTCGGTCAGGTTGGTCTTGCCCAAGAGGACGGCGCCGGCGTCGCGCAGGCGCGTGACCAGCGTCGCCTGGTACGGTGGCACAAAGCTGGCGATGGCCTGGCAGCCAGCTGAAGCGGGGCTGCCGTCGGCGGTAAAGACATTGTCTTTCAGCAGGTACGGCACGCCATGCAGCGGTCCGCGCAGCCGACCTGCCGCGATTTCCGCATCGGCCTGGCTGGCTGCCGCCAGGGCCAGCGGCGAGATGCTGCGCACGCAGTTCAGGCCACCGTCGCCGCCGTTGCATTGCGCGATACGCGCCAGATACCATGCGGTCACTGCCAGAGAACTGGTGTTGCCTGCGGCAATCGCGGCACCGATGGCTTGCGCCGTCGCGCTGCCAAGGAAAGTGGAGAGGTCGTGCATGGTTGCGCTTTCAAAGGCCGGTACAAACCTTCGATGGTAAATAAAGCACCCGCGTTTTACCCATCCCATTCGATAAGGAGCTACGCCCCCTTGACCACATAGCCATCCGTCAGCGTCTTCAAAAACACGATCACGTCGGCGATTTCCTTCTCGCTCAAAGCCGGCGCCTGGCCCTTTTTCCGGTTGAACGGCGGCTCGGCATTGACGTTCGCTTCCAGTCCCGGCGGCAGGTCGTCGTACTTGTGCACGCGGCCATCAGGATTTTTCGGATACCACTTTTGCGGCGCCGTATCGCGCTGCACGTAGAAGCGCAGCACCTGCTCCAGGCTGGTGAAGCTGCCATTGTGGAAGAAGCGTTGACGCAGCGCCACGTTGCGCAGGGTCGGGGTCTTGAAGCTGCCGCAGTATTCCCGATGGTCCGTCAGATCCGTGCGCTCGGGGCCGCACAGGCCCATGTCGAAATACTGCGGATCGGCGTTGGCGGGCAACTGGTTGTTGCGCGGTACGCCGATGTTGATCAGGCCGTAGTCGGTAAATTGCGGAAAGGCGCCGCCGGGCGCGATCTGGCTGATATGGCAGGCGGCGCAGTTGCCCTTGGTTTCATCGTTGAACAGGGCCAGGCCGCGCAGTTCCTGCGGACTCAATTTGACCTGCTTGCGCAAAAAGGCGTCGTACTTGCTGGTATAGGGGTAGAAGTCGGCCGGGCTTTCCTGGAATACTTCCAGCGACATCAGGGCCCAGCGCAAGGCCTGCTCGGGCTGTTCAAAGATGTTCTCGCCATAGGTTTTGCGGAACTGCGCCGCCAGCGGGCCGTGCTGCAGCCTGGCCAGCACGGCGGCGGCGTCAAAGTTGCCCATTTCATGTTTCGACAATAGCGGCGTCAGGGCCTGCTCGTGGCCGGACCGGGCGCGGCCGTCCCAGTTGCGTCCGCCCGTAGGGCCAGCGTCGATGCTGTCGTCGCCATCGTCGTCGTGGAAATGCTCGGTGAACGACGGCGCGTTCTGCAGGTAGCGCAGCGACGGCGCGGCGCGCGTGCCCATGTCGTTCAGCCCGGGGCCGCCGAGCTGCACCGCCAGGCTGTTGGGCGGACCATACGCATGGTCCGGGCTGTGGCAACTGGCGCACGACAGCTTGCCCGATACCGACAGGCTGGGCTCGAAAAACATGGCGCGTCCCATCGCCGTCATGCTGGCCACCGACGGTTGATGCTGCGCCGGTGCGTACGCCGCATTCAGGTAGGCAGGCGCGGTGGTGGTGGCGGCAGGCTTGGCAACCTGCTGCGGCTGGCAAGCGGCCAGCAAGAGCAGGAACGGTAGCAATTTCTTCATGGTGAGATCGGCCAGCAGGGGAACATGGGCGGCCAGCGTAGCAACGCCATATGACCGCTGCGTGACAAACCGGCCGCAAAAGCGGCGCGAACATTACCGCATGTATCGCATGTAACCAAACATGGACATGTCACGCAGCGGACATATTGGCTGCCTAGCATCCGTGCTTTTCCACCACCCTCGCACCCGGAAGGCATGAGCATGAAACCGCACGCACGATTGGCATTACGTCCCCTTCCCATTTTGATATCGCTGGCCCTGGGCGCCGGCCTGGTGGCCTGTGGCAGCAACTACGCCCTGGCGCCCACCGTCAAGGGCCAGGTGATCGGCAGCTACTATGAAAACGCCCAGGTGTGCATGGAAAGCACGAGCGCCAAACTGACCTGCGCCAGCGATTCGACGCCGGTGCGCACGGCTGCCGATGGCAGCTTCTCGGTCGAAGGCGACGGCGCCGTGCTGGCCATCGTCGGCACCGATGCGGTCCGCCACGAGACGGTGGGCGACGCCGGCAGCAAGGTCGCGCAAAAGCTGCTGCTGCGCGCGCCCGCCGGCCATGCGGCGTTTGTCAGCGCCTTGTCGACGGAACTGGCGCAGGTGATGGACGGCAATGGCGGCGATTTCGCTGCCGCCAGCGGCAAGCTGGCGGCGCGCATCGGCGTGTCGGAAGCGAGCTTATTGAGCGACTTCAACCGGGCCAGCGGCGACGAGCTGGCCAAGCTGAAAGCGGAGAACACCAGCGCCACCGCAGTGATCGCCGGCGCCAGCGCGCAGGCCGCGCCCGCCGATGCACTGGCCGCGCTGAACAGCGGCCTGGCGCTGAACAATATCCAGACCATCGTGGTGATCTATGCGGAAAACCGCGGCTTCGACAATCTGTACGGCCTGTTCCCGGGCGCCAATGGCGTACCGGGCGTCAACCCCACCTCAACCGGCGGCTATGTGGCGCAAAAGGATATCGACAACAGCACCCTGCCCGTGCTGCCGCCGACCTGGGGCGGCATGACAGCCGCCGGCCAGAGCACGGTGGTCACGCAGGCGCAATCGGCCAACCTGCCGAACAAGCCGTTCCGGATCGACGACGCCAGCAGCGCCATCAACCTGCCGCAGTCGGTCGTCACGCGCGACCTGGTGCACCGCTTCTACAACAACCAGATGCAGATCAATGGCGGCGCCAACGACAAGTTCGCGGCGTATTCCGATGCGGGCGGCCTGACCATGGGCTACTACGACGGCAGCAAGATGAAGCTGTGGGATATTGCCAGGCAGTATGCGCTGGCCGACAACCTGTTTATCGGCGCCTTTGGCGGCTCGTTCCTGACGCACCAGTACCTGATCTGCGCCTGCGCGCCGACCTATCCGAATGCCGACACGTCGGTGGCCAAAGGCTCGATCTCGAAGATCGATGTCGACGCCAAGGGCAACTTCGTGCGCCTGACGCCGGCAGCGACGTCGCCGGCCACCGTCCTGAATGGCGCGCCCGTCTATGCCAACGACAGTACGCTCACGCCTGCCGATGCCAGCGGCATGTTCTATGCGGTCAATACCATGCAGCCGGCCTTCCAGCCCAGCAGCAATGCACCGGCATCCGGCGACAGCAGCAAGCTGTATGCGGACACCAGCAAGGCCAATACCCTGCCGCAGCAGACGCAGACGAATATCGGCGACCTGCTCTCTGGCAAGAACATCGACTGGGCCTGGTATGCGGGCGCCTGGAAGGACACCACGGCGCTGGCCACGGCCAGCGCGCGCGGCAGCAGTTTCCCCAGCCCGCCGAACTTCCAGTTCCATCACCAGCCGTTCAATTACTTTGCCAGCATGGACCCGGTCAAGGCGCCGGCCTACCGCGCCGCCCACCTGCGCGATTTCGACAGCCAGTTCCTCAGCGACGCGGCCGCCGGCAAGCTGCCGCCGGTGGCTTTCTACAAGCCGCAGGGCAACCTGAACCAGCATGCCGGCTACGCCAGCGTGGCCGACGGCGACGCGCATATCGCCGACGTGATCGCGCAGCTGAAAAAGAGTCCGCAGTGGAAGAACATGCTGGTGATCGTCACCTACGATGAAAACGGCGGCTTCTATGACCATGCGGCGCCACCGAAAGGCGACCGCTGGGGCCCGGGCACGCGCGTGCCGGCGATCCTGGTGTCGCCGTACGTGAAGAAGGGCCTGGTCGACCATACGCAATACGATTCGGCCTCGATCCTGCGCGCGATCACCCGCCGCTTCTCGCTGCCGGTGCTCGACGGCTTGAGCACGCGCGACAAGGCGCTGGTGGCCAATGGCGGCAAGCCGATGGGCGACTTCAGCGCGGCGCTGGCCTTGCTGCCGCAGGAGTAAAACTTAACCCTTGCGGCTGTCGAGCCAGTCCTGGCCGCCGGCCGCGAGGGCGGTGGCGATCACTTTTTCCGGCAGGCTGTAGACGGTGGCCCAGCTGGCGCGGCCGTCTGCCGTGTTGGCGGGAAAGCTGTGCGTCTCGATCGGCCAGTGGTATTTGCGTTTCAGTGCCTTGACGATGGCGGCCAGCGAGACGCGCCCCTGCAAGGGTTCGGCGCCGGACTGGTCGCGGTTCGACAGCAGCACGGCCAGGACCTGGCCGCGGCCCGTGCGTGCGCCGGGAAAGGTGGGGGTTTTGTTTGCCATCGCCTATTTTAACGGTCCCGGCGCTGTCGGTGTTTCTTACAGTCAGCTTGTTCTTCTCCAGCCCGCTTTATACAAGTCCTTGATTCGTGACGATTTTTTGGTTTGGCACGCAAGATGCTTAGCCATATCGACCCGACCACGATAATGAGGCTGCCATGAATGTCGATCACCCACGAAGCAAGACCCTTTGCCTGCTCGGCGCGCTGGCTGCGGCAGGCGTGCTGGCCACTGGCCAGGCGCAAGCCGGCGCCTACGGCCTGGCCGTCAATGACATCAACAATTTCCGCATCACCACCAGCGCCGGCACCCTGACGCTGGCGGGCGCCAACCGCAATGCCAGCGACAGCACGTATTTCGAAGGCGCCGCGGCCGTCAACCCGCGCGCCGTCAATACGGGACCGGCCGCCAATGCCGATGTGCTGCAGGTATGTGCCGGCGGCGGCTGCACCGGCCTGCCGCAAAACAACTATGCGCCCAGTCCGGTGCTGGAATTTGCCCGCGGCGACGCCCACTCGTTCGGCAACATGCTGACGGTTGGCGGCGCCACCATGCGGGCCGTGTCGGAAGCGCAGCGCGATACGGTCGGCGCCGCCTCTGCCACGGCGGGCGACACCCTGACCGGCTCGGTCAACCTGACCTTGTCGAGCGCCGGTTTCATTACCTTCAGTTTTCTTGCGCGGCGCGACCTGCGCAGCAGCGTGACCACGCTGGGCGACAAGTCGAATGTGTCGATCATGGATATTTTCAGCATTGCCTGCAACGCCAACAGTCCTGCCGGCTGCGCCACACGCGCCAACTCCGACGGCATCGTGTTCCAGTTTGCCCCTGACGGCGATGCCAATAACGGCAGCGACGTGAACGGCAACCATGCCACCGGCAGCCTCGACCCGTTCAGCCTGAACCTGACGGCCGGCACCAACGATCCCGCTACCTCGCGCGCGTTCACGAATGCCTTTACGCAGTTCTCGCTGACCTCGAATTTTGCCTTGCCGGCCGGCAGCTACACGCTGAATTTTTCCAAGTCGACGCGCACCGATATCGTCGTGATCGAACAGGTGCCGGAACCGGACACGCTGCTGCTGCTGGGAATCGGCCTGGCGGCGCTGGCAACCACGCGCCGCCGGACCTGATGTGTCAACCGAGCCGCGCCAGCGCCTGGCGCGCCCGCTGCAATTGCTCCAGCTGCCGCACGTAGTAGCGGTGCAAAATGGCCGGGTCGAGGTCGCGCCCGAGAATCAGGCGCACCTCGCTGGCGGGGCAATCGAAGGCGACCGCTTCGACGCCGGGTCCCAGCTGGCGGGCCAGCCGGCGCGCCAGCTGCTCCTGCGCCGGCCGGTACTCGACACGCGTGCGCGCCACCTGGAACGAGGCGGCATTGCGCGTACGGACTATCTGCAAGGCGCCGGCGGCCAGGCTGCGCGCCATCGCGGCTGCCACGCCCGGCATGCCATTTCCGTTGAGAATTTCCAACCGGGGACGCAATGCCGTTGCAGGCACACGCTGCAGGCGCGCGATGCCCGCGCTTTGCGTGATCTCGATGCGCTCCATCGCGGGCGGCACGAGTGCAGATACGGATGCGGATACGGGAACGGGCGCAGGAACGGTAACCGCCTGCGCACGCAGCAATGCCTGGTCACGCTGCATGTCATGGGCCTGCAGGCTGTGCGCCTGCGCCAGCATGCGCGCCGCGCGTTCATGCTGGCCCAGCCTGGCGAGCACCTGCGACAGGCGCTGCCAGGCCAGTGCATGGAGCGGGTCGAGCAGGCAGGCTTGTTCCAGTACCGGCAAGGCATCGAGGTCGCGGCCGGCCAGGGCATAGGCATGGCCCAGGTTGCGCAGCACATAGGCATGGCGCGGCTGCCGCAGGCCGCCAGCGGCCAGCAGCGCTTCCCAGATGGCGATGGACTGCCCTGCTTCGCCGCGCTGCGCATGCAGCACGGCCTGACCATTGCGATTGGCCAGGTCGATGGGGTCAGGCAAGGCAAGCGGACCGGGATCGGCGAGGCGCCCAAGGCTGGAACTGGAGGTGGGGGCAGGACCCGGGCTGGCACAAGCGCCCAGCAGCAGGCAGGCGCTGGCGACAGCCAGGCGCGAGAGCGAAGATGACATGGGACGTCCTTTCATCGGTTGGCCATGGCCGGCACCAGCACGCGGTAGACTTCGATCACGGCCGGTCCCATCAGCACCAGCATCAGGGTGGGAAACACGCAGAAAATCAGCGGGAACAGCAGCTTTAATGCGATCTTGGCGGCCGCCTCCTCGGCCAGCAGGCTGCGCTTGCCGCGCAGATTGTCGGAGTGCACGCGCAGCGAATCGCCCATGCTGGTGCCGAAGCGTTCGGACTGGATCAGCATGGCCACCAGCACGTCGACGTCTTCCACGCCGCTGCGCAGGGCCAGGTTGCGCAGCGCCTTTTCCTTGGAAAAGCCGGCGCGCATTTCCATCAGCACCAGCTGCAGCTCCTGCGCCAGCACCATGCTCTTGATATGGATTTCACCCGATACTTTCACCAGCGCGCGCTCCAGGCTCAGGCCCGCTTCCACGCAGACGGTCAGCAGGTCGAGCGCGTCGGGAATGTTTTCAAAGATGTCGCGCTGGCGCCGCCGTGCCGTGCTGGCCAGGATCAGGTTCGGCAGGTAGTAGCCGGCGGTGGCGCTGATGCACAGGAAAAACAGCAGCACGCCGCGCATGCCGGCCGCCATGCTGCTGGCCGCATACAGCCCCAGCACGGTGGGAAACAGCAATGCCAGCACCGACTTGGCGGCAAAATACAGCGCCGGCGCGCTGGCCTGGCGCCAGCCCGCATTCATGAAGCGCGTGCGCAGCGGCGAGCGCTCCCAGCCCTCCTCGGGCAGCGACAATTTCGAGAACGGCTGCGCCACGCGCGCCACCCGCTCCACCCAGCCGGTGTCTGGCGCCGCCGCACTGGTGTCCACCGGCGCGGTGGCGCCGGACAGGCGGCGGCGCAAGGTGCCGGGAAAGAAAATCAGCGAGGCCGCCACCGCCAGGCCCGCCACCACGGCAAACACGATCAAGAGAAAAAGCACTTGCTGGCCAGTCATGGCACACCTCCTGTCAGATACGGATCCGGATGACCTTGCGCATCCACGCGACGCCGAGAGCCACCATGCCGGCCGCATACCACAGCAGGCGGATGCCGCTGGGATCGGTCCACAAGAGGCTGATGTATTGCGGATTGACCAGCGACATCACGCCGATCATCACCACCGGCATCAGGCCCAGCACCCAGGCCGACATGCGCCCTTCGGCCGACAGCACGCGCACCTGGCCCAGCAGCTTCAACCGCGCGCGAATGATGCGCGCGATCGACACCAGCACCTCGGCCAGGTTGCCGCCCGATTCGCGCTGCACCAGCACGGCGATCACCAGATAGCGCAGGTCCGTCAGCGGAATGCGCACCGCCATGTTCTGCAGCGCTTCATTCATCGGCACGCCATAGTTGATCTCTTCATGCGCCAGCTTGAATTCGCCGCTGATCGGTTCACTCAATTCGTCGCCCACCATCTGCAGCACGTTGGAAAACGAGTGGCCGGCGCGCAGCGCGCGCGCCAGGAAGTCCGCCGCCTCGGGCAGCTGCGCCTCGATTCTCTGCAGCCGCGCCGTGCGCGCGCGCAGCAGGAACAGAGCAGGCCCGCCGCCGGCCATGCCGAGCAGCAGCAACACACCGGGCAAGGGCATCGGCCAGGCGACCAAAATCAGCAGCGCCGCCAGCAGCAGGCCGCCGGCCAGCGCCAGGAACTGCGCCACCGACCAGCCCAGGCCGGCCTGCAGCAGCAACCGGTCCAGCGCCGCGCATTGCGGCACGCGCCGCAGCAGGCGCTCGAGCGCCGGCGCGCGCGCATAGCGGCGCTGCTTGAGGATCGAGATCCGCTCGCCGCCGGCCTCGCCGCGCGCGGCCATCAGCCGCAGGCGCCGGTTGATGCGCCGCGCGGCGCTGCCATGCGTGCCCGCCCACCACAGCCAGGCGCCTTCCACCATCAGGATGCAGGCGGCAAACAGGACGATGGCAAAACCGTAGAACACGAGGTCCATGGCGCGCCTCCTTACTCGTAAATGCGGTCGGGATCGAACACGCTGTCGGGGACGGGCGCGCCGAACATGCGCAGGCGCTCGGTAAAGCGGGGCCGCACGCCGGTGGCGCAGAAGTGGCCCAGCACGCGGCCACTGGCGTCCACGCCGGTCTGCTCGAAGCGGAAGATTTCATGCATGGCGATGATGTCGCCCTCCATGCCCGTCACCTCCTGCAGGCTGACCAGCTTGCGCGCGCCGTCGGTCAGGCGCGACACCTGCATCACCACCGTCACGGCCGAACAGATCTGCTGGCGCGTGGCGCGCGGCGTCAGGTTGACGTTGGCCATGCCGACCATGTTTTCCAGCCGCGCCAGCGCGTCGCGCGCCGTGTTCGAGTGGATCGTCGCCAGCGAGCCTTCGTGGCCGGTGTTCATCGCCTGCAGCATGTCGAGCGCTTCGGCGCCGCGCACCTCGCCCAGGATGATGCGGTCGGGCCGCATGCGCAGCGCATTGCGCACCAGCGCGCGCTGGCTCACTTCGCCTTTGCCCTCGATATTCGGCGGACGCGTTTCCAGCCGCGCCACGTGCGGCTGGCGCAGCGCCAGTTCGGCCGCATCCTCGATGGTGACGATGCGCTCGCTGCCGGGAATAAAGCCGGACAGCACATTGAGCAGGGTGGTCTTGCCGCTGCCGGTGCCGCCCGAGATCAGGATATTGACCTTGGCCTGGCCCAGCGCCTGCAGCACCTGCACCATCGGCGGCGTCAGGCTTTTATAGTCGAGCAGGTTGGCGATCGTCAAAGGCTGCACCGCAAAGCGGCGGATCGACAGCAGCGGGCCGTCGACCGCCAGCGGCGGAATGATGGCGTTGACGCGCGAGCCGTCGGGCAGGCGCGCGTCGACCATCGGACTCGATTCATCGACGCGCCGGCCCACGCGCGAGACGATTTTTTCGATGATCTTCATCAGGTGTGCATTGTCGTGGAACGTCACGTCGGTCAGTTCCAGCCGGCCGCCGCGCTCGACGTACACCTTGTCGCAGGTATTGACCAGGATGTCGGACACGCCCGGATCGGCCAGCAGCGGTTCAAGCGGGCCGAAGCCGAGCATCTCGTGCTGGATGTCGAGCACCAGGCTGTGGCGCTCATGCTGGTTCAGCACGATGCGCTCGTCCTCGATCACGCGCTGCACCAGCAGCGCCAGCTCGTGCTTGAACTGTTCCGCCGTCAGGCGTTTCAGGCGCTCCAGGTCGATGCGGTCGAGTATCGTCTGGTGCATCGATTTCTTCAGTTCCTGGTAGGCGTGCAGCGCCAGCGCGCCATGCGCATCGATGGTCGGGCGCGCCTGTTCATTGGCGGCCAGGCGTTCGCGTAGTGTCATCTCGGCTCCTCGGTAAATGATCAGGTGTCGCTGCGGCTGAACAGGCGGTCGAACAGGCCGCGGCTTTCCGTCACGCGGCGCGCCGTCACCTGCTCCACCAGGTCGGCCAGGCTGCGCGCCACCGCGCTGGTGCGCGACAGCTGCAGCAGCGGGATGCCCTGGTTGACCGAATCGGTGGCCGCCAGGTAGTCGTTCGGCACCGTGTGCACCACGGCCGCACCCAGCGCCTGCTCCAGGTCGGCCAGGCGCAGCCGCCCGCCCTTTTCATAGCGGTTGACGATCAGCCGCAAGCGCTCGCCCGGGTAGCCGAGCGAGCGGAAGATGTCGAGCAGGCGGCGTCCGTCGCGGATGTCGGGCAGGGCCAGTTGCAGCACCGGGTAGATGGCGTCGGCGCTGTCGAGCGCGCGCAGCGACAGCGCGTCGATCTGGCGTCCCACGTCGAGCACGATGTAGTCGTAGTGCTGGCGCGCCACGCCCAGGATGCGGTCCATGTGCTCGGGCTGCATGTCGACCTTGTGGCCCGGGTCGTCGGCCGCCGCCAGCACGCCGAAGTTCGGCGTCACGTGCACCAGGCACGAGGCCAGGAAAGCGCCATCCATGCGCGAGATCTGCGCGCAGATGTCGGACAGTGTCATGGCCGGCTTCTGGTCCGACACATACAGGGTAGCGTCGCCGAACTGGCCGTGCAGGTCGATCAGCAGCACCTTGCAGCCGGCCAGCGCGGCCAGCGCATAGGCGAAGTTGGTCGACAAAAAAGTGGCGCCGCTGCCGCCCTTGCAGGAGATAAAGGCCAGCACCTTGCCATCGCGCATTTGCGTCACGCCGGCCTGGATATCGACCCGGTCCATCGCCTCGTGAAACGCCTTGTGCACCAGCGGCAGCTGCAGCACTTCGCGCATGCCGGCACGCATGGCGCGGATCAGCACATCCTGCTGCTGGCCGCGCGTGAGCAGCATCAGCACGGCGGCCGGATACTGGCGCGCCAGCCGTTCGAGCAGGTCGGCCTCGTCGGCGTCGATGCCGCTGGCGTCGACGATCACCAGTTCGGGCGCGTCCGGCAACATGCGCTCGACGGCGTCGCGCAGGCTGGGACGCCGCTCCAGCAGGCGCAGCACCGGCATGCGCGCGGCCCCCTGGGCGGCGATTTCATCATGCAGCTGGGCGTCACGGCTGATCATCAGGGCTTTCATCGGGCATCCTCACGGCTAACGGTCTTGCGTTCAAGGGCAAAAGGCGGGGTTGTCCTGGTAGCCGAGCGACTCGGCCACGGCCACCGTCACGCCGCTGGGCAGGCTCACCGCCCGGGTACCCGCCGTAAACAGCTTGCCGAGCATCGGCAGGATGGGCCGGTACGGTACCCGCTCGCAACTGCCAGCCGTGCCCGGCACGCACAACTGCGCGCGCACGAAACGGATGCAGCTGGCGCCATGCGGATTTTCCAGGCAGTTGATGCGGTTGCGTTGCGGGCAGCCGGGCATCGCGTCGATCTGCGCCACGTCCTCCATGCTGCTCGCGCCCACCGGCAGCGGCAGATACTCGATGCGCACATAGGCGTCGTCGATGGCGCCGCCCAGCGGCAGCCGGCCAGGGGCGGCGCGCAGGACGGCCTGCGCGCGCACCGCCTGCAGCCGGGCGGCATTGCTGAAATCGGCGACGGCGGCGGCGCGCGCGGCGCGGCGCGTGATTTCCGGCACCAGGTTCCACAGGTAGACGGCGCGCGCCACCTCCAGCAGCGCGAACAGGAACATGAAAAACACCCCTGCGGTCATCGCAAATTCCACGGCAAAGACACCGGCCTGGCGCTGGCGCCTGTCCATGCTAGTTCGCATAGCGCAGGTTCGCATTGGCGCGCAGCGGGACCGAGACCAGCTCCGGCAGCCACTTGCTGGTCAGGCCCGGCAGGAACGTGACCGTCAGGTCGGTGGCGAATTTGACGCGCACCTGCAGCGGCTTGCTGGCAAAGGTGCCGCACGGATAATCGCCATCGGTGTAAATACAGTCAACGCGGATCAGGTTCCGGCTCAAGACAGGGCCTGTCTGCTCCAGGGCGTCGCGCACCATCTGTGCCGCAAACAAGGCGGCGTCGTTGGCGCTCGATTCATTCGTCATCTGCTGCAGCGGCAGGGTGGCCATGTAGCGCGCCGCGTCATGCGCGCCTTTCTGCATCGCCGTGTACAACAGCATGGCACGCCCGCCCAGCAGCACCACCGGCAACAAACCCATGAAAAACAGCAGGATCAGCGCCAGCTCGATGGTTGCCACCCCTTGCTGGCGCAGCGATGGGGAGCGGGGCCGTTTCATTGAAACAGCTCCGCCGGGCCGGCCAGCGCCTGCTCGGCCGCCACGCCGGCAAACTCGCCGCTCAGCACGCTGCCGGTGGCCGGCGCCGTCATGAAAAAGCGGCCGATGCCCAGCACGGTGGC
Source organism: Janthinobacterium sp. (assembly GCF_031995485.1). Taxonomy (NCBI): domain Bacteria; kingdom Pseudomonadati; phylum Pseudomonadota; class Betaproteobacteria; order Burkholderiales; family Oxalobacteraceae; genus Janthinobacterium; species Janthinobacterium sp. Next base: position 13,911 of record NZ_DAMAGB010000001.1, on the reverse strand, counting down.
CAGCACGTCGCTGCCGGCCGGCAGCGGGCAAGCCAGCAAGGGGATGTGCAGCACGCGCCGCTGCGCCACGCCCGCATTGCCGGCCGGCGGCGTCTGGAACGCCGTGGCCAGGTACGGCGTACCGCTGGGCGGATAGGAACTGTTGCTGGCCGGCGCGCTGGGCAGGCCCGGATACAGGCCGGTCCAGGCCGTGGTGGCAAAGGCGCTGTAATCGCCGGGCGGCTTGGGATCGGCATATTCCACCGCCTTGGCGAACGACCAAAGGGGGCCGTAGCTGGCCGGCGCGATATTGGTGGGCAGGCCGGTGGCAACTGGCGGCAGGTCGGCCACGGTCAGCAGGGGTACGCCGCTGGTGGCCACCGCGTTCGAGCCGGACGGCATGTTCATCCACCAGTTGGAGGCCGTGTTGGGAAACACGCGCACGTTGGTGTCGGGTGGTGCCGTGATCCTGTTGCAGCGGCTGTCGGCATACTGGTTGAAGCGCGCGTTGAACGCTCCCCACAGGGCGGTGGGAAACGGCCGGTGCACGTGGATCGCGGTGCTGCCGATCGCCGTGTGCAGCACGCTGCCGGTACAGATGAACTGTTCCACGCTGGCGGCGTCCACTTCCACCGGCGAGCCGATGGCGCCCGGCGCGCCGAGCGGATTGAGCACGAAATGCTCGGGCGCCGCGCCATGCGGATTGAGGTTGAACAGGTTATACGCCACGCCGCGCCGGAAACCGAATTCGAGTGCTTCCCTGCGCTCGGGCGGGCCCGGATTGGTGCGCAGGGACGCGGGCGCCGGCGACAGCGCGCAGATGGCCAGCGGCGTGATGCGCAGGCTGCGGTGGCCTGCCACGGCCCGCCCGCGCGTGTCGAGCGTGCGCAGGGCCGGCGACCAGGCCCCCAGGAAGGCGGTCGCCACCTGTCCCAGCGCCGGCGTATTGTTGTGCGTGTCGACACGCACGAACAGCGCTTTCGCCGGGTCGGGCACGGCGCCGGCCGCGTGCCAGGCGTTGTCGGGTGCATCGGGTGCACTGGCAAAGCGGATGCTGTCGTCGGACAGGATCGCACCCTGCATGCGGCGCCGGTACAGGGTCTGGCCGGCGGCGCTGCTTTTCGCCTTGCTGACGGCATTGGCCAGGCCTGCCGCAGTGCCCACCAGTTCAGGCGCCGCCGCCAGCGCCGCGTTGTCGGCCAGGTTCTGCAGCTCGGTCTTGCGGCCGATCACCTGCCCCACGTCGAGCGCCAGGCCGATAAAGCCCAGCACCACGATCAGCATGATGGAAAAGACGATCAGCATCGCCCCCCGCTGGCGCGGGCGCGGGCACCTATTTTCCACCGTTGCCTCCCAACAGGAATTGCACCGGCGGCGCCACCTGCCCGTTCGGCTCGGCAAACGAAGCGCGGTAGCGCTCCATCACGGCGCGCGCGCTGGCGCCGTCGAGGCCGTTGGCCGGTGCGGCATTGGCCACGGCGGACGGATCTTGTACCTGCTGCGCCATCGCCAGGCGCGTGGACGCGCCGAAGCGCGCATCGAACTGTGGCGTGCTGCCATGGGTGCAGGCGGCCAGCTGCAGCAGCGGCGCCAGCAGCGCGAACAAACGGCAGCGCCGTATCAAGGTGGGCATGGTCGGATGCATGGCATGGCTCCCCGGTTTATTGCAACTCGAATCCGCCCGCCACCGGCGTGGCTGGCGTGGGCGAGACATTCGGCTGGCCCGGCGGCGGCGTGCCTTCCATCCTGCCCTTCAACATCAGATCCAGCCGCGAAGGCGGCGCCAGCTGCGCCGTCGGCAAGGCCGCACCGGGCGGCAGCGGCTTGACCAGGTGGGCGGTAATGACGAACAGCAGCTCGCTGCGGTCGTGCTGGAAATCCGTGCTGCGAAACAGCGCGCCCAGGATCGGCAATTCGCTGAGCCATGGCAGGCCGGTGATATTGCTGACCTGGTTATTCTTGATCAGGCCGCCAATCGCATAGCTCTGGCCGTCGTACAGCTGCACCGTGGTCGAGGCGCGCCGCGTGGTAATCACCGGCAGGATCGAGCGCCCGCTGACGCCGGCAGTGGTGAGGCCGACGCCCTCGCGCGACAGCTCCGACACTTCCGGCGCCACTTTCAGGTTGATGCGCCCGCCCGACAGCACGGTGGGCGTGAAGCGCAGGCCGACACCGTACTCGCGCTCTTCCAGCGTGACCTTGTTGTTGTCCTGGCCGACGGGAATGAAAATCTTGCCGCCAGCCAGAAAACTGCCCTCCTGTCCGCTGATCGCCATCACGGTCGGCTCGGCCAGGATGCGCACCAGCCCGTCCTGTTTCTGCGCCTCGATGGTCAGCTGCTGGCCGTTCGACTTGCGCAGGTCGAGCAGGCCATTGGCCGCGCCGGTCAGGAAATTCGACAGCAAGGTGGTGCCCCAGCTGCCCGAGGCAAAGCGCAAGGTGGCGCCCACTTCGAGCCGTTCCAGCAGCGACTTCGACACTTCGGCGATCTGCACCGCCAGCATCACCTGCTGCGGCGCGCTGACGTTGAGCAGATTGATAATGCGTCCCGAGCCGCCGCTTGCGCCGGCAGCCGCCGCCGGCGCCGGTGCCGTGCCGCCATCGGCCGGCCTGGGCAGCGCCAGCGGCGTGGTGGCGCGCCGCACATGGGCCTGCGCCAGCTCCACCGCGCGCAGCACGGCGCCGGCGTCCTGCACCGTGCCCGACAGCACCAGGCTGTCGGCGGCGGCCGTGACGCGGATGGCCGGTTCGTCCGGCATCAGCTCGGCCAGGGTCGCCTGCAGGCCGGCGGGGTCCATGCTGACGGTGACATTGACCACGCTGCACACGCCGCTTTTGCCCTGGATAATCATGTTGGTGCTGCCAACATCGACGCCCACCACGTACAGCGTGTCGGGCGCCACCAGCATCGCTTGCGCCACGGCCGGATTGCCGACGCTGCGCTGCTGCACCGCTTCGGGCAGGCGCAGCATGCTGGACTTGCCCACTTCGAGCTGCAGATGGCCGGGCGTGGCGGCCTCGCCGCCGCAGCGCGGGCCGTCCGCCGCCACCACGGGCAGGGGCAGCAGCAGGAGGAGACACAGGGTCAGCAGGGCGCGGTTCATGTCGGCATGTCCATGGTTGGGGGCGGGCGTCAGAAGCATTCACGCGAGGTGCGCGTGCCGTCGATCAGGCCGCTGCAATGACGTGGCGGCGGGGCCACCGCCGCCACGCGGCGCGGCGCGGCCGGCTTGACGGCGGCGGCCGGCGCCGGCGCAGGCGGCGCTGCCGATGGGGCCGGCTCCGGCGCGCCCAGCAAGGTCAGCTTGGTGGCGCCATCGGTGACGCCCGGCTGCGGATCGACCTGGTTGCGCAGCACCAGCGACAGGCTGCCCACGCTGCGCGCCAGGTCCAGGTTTTCCGCCTGCGCCGGCGTCACTTCCAGCGTCACGGCATTGACCACGCGCGGCTTGGTTTCGTCGCGTCCCACTTCCTGCGCCACCGCCAGCACCAGGATGCGTTCTAGCACGATCTTGGAAATACTGCGGCTTTGCGGATACATGCGGTCGCCCGCATCCTGCTGGGTACTGACAATGATGTCGACATAATTGCCGGGCAAGGCAAAGCCGGCCACGCCGATCACGTCATTGACGCGCACGGTGATGGCGCGCCGCCCTTCCGTGATCAGCGCCGACAGGCCGCCCAGGGTGCCGGCCGGCGCCAGCTTCGCTTCGCTCAGGGGTTCGCCGCGCAGCACGCTGGTTTTCAGCACGCGGCCGGACAGTTTCAACGGATCCCGCAGCGCGCCTTCCGGCAGGCTTTCGGCCGGCCACTCGGCCAGGCGCAGCATGTCGGGACTGAGGCGCTGCCCCAGGCTGACGTCGGCGGCGGCCACCACCACCTTGCCCTTGCCGGCGGGATTCTGGCGCAGCAGCCAGTGCGACGCCAGCAGCACCGCCACCAGTCCCAGCACGATGGCCAGCGCCATCATCGTCAGTGCGCGGCGGTTTTTCATGCGATGCGCTCGTCGAGAAAGGCGGCCGTTGCATCGCAGCTGGCAAACAGGCTGCTCCAGGCCTGCTCCAGCGTGGCCACCGTCAGCTGCGCGTCGCTGCCGGCAAAGCCGGCAAAGTCGGCGATCCGGTCCAGCAATTCGCGCGGCGTGCTGGCCAGCAGCGGCCGGCCGCTGGCGCCATGCAGCTGGCGCAGCAGATGATTGAGCACCAGCTCGTCAAAGGCGATGCCGGTGGCGCGGCATTGCTGGCGGAACAGCAGCCGGTACGCGCTCTCGCCCAGGGGACCCACCTGCACCTTGTAGCCGATCCGGCGCAGCAGGGCGGCGTCGAGCAGGGAGGACGGCGGCAGGTTGGTGGCCAGCAGCAGCGCATGGTCGAGCGGCATGCCGATGCTGGCGCCGCCGCGCAGGCCCAGCTGGTCGACGCCCAGCGCCAGCGGCTGCATCAGCCGCGTCAGCAGCTGCGGCGCCGGCATGCGCTGGCAGCCGAGATCATCGATGATCAGCATGCCATTGTTGGCGCGCACATGGGGCGGCGCCTGGTAGCAGCCGCCGCCCTCGTCATGGCGCAGCTCGAACGCGGCGGCATCGAGTTCGCTGCCGACCCGGATCACGGGGCGCTGGCACAGCACCCAGCGGATATCGGTGCTGCGCCGCTCCAGCGCCTGGCGCGCGTGGCCGCCATGCTGCGCCGGCGGCAGGTGCACGGCCGGGTCATGCAAGGTGATGATGTCGTGGCCGACCAGCACCGCATACGGCACCGCCACCAGGCCGTGCAGCAGTTTGCCCAGCTGCAGCGCCAGCGAGGATTTGCCGCTGCCCGGCGGCCCGTACAGCAGCAGCGAGCGTCCCGAATGCAGGGCCGCCCCCACGGTGTCGAGCATGCCCGGCCCGGCATGGGCGCCACCCAGCACCGCCGCCAGGTCGTCGCTGGCCACGCGCTGCTCCTGCGCCCGCCACGACTGGCGCGCCACCATGCTGCGGTAGGCTTCCAGCGTGACGGGAGCGGCTCCGAGGTAGGCGCAGCGTTCGAGAAACACGGCGGCGCGCTGCTTGCCGGCGCCGGTCAACTGGTACTGCACATCGATCTCGGACTCGCCGCGCCACGCCACTTCGGCCAGCTGTTCGCCTACCATGAAATCGAGCACTTCGCGCAGCACATTGATCGACAGGCGCAAGCGCGTGGTCAGCACGGACAGGTGGGTCTTGCCGCCAACCAGGACCGCCTTGGCGATCAGCTCGACCACCAGCTGGCGTTCGAGGCCCGTCTCGCGCAGGCTCCTGGGCTGTGGCGGCAACGGCGGCATCAGCGCCAGGTCGGCGGGACGGCTCGTCTCGGCAGTGAAATAATCGACCTCGCTCATGCGTTTTCTCCCACCTTGGTCAGGATTGCCAACAACAGGATTTCATTCTAGCCAGCGACGTTGTGCATCCCTTGATTCAAAGCAATGAATGCGTTTCAGAAATAATTGCTTCCTTGCACCAGCAGCGTGCCCAGCGCGATGGCCAGCCCGTACGGCATGTTGCCGACGCTGGCTCGTCCGTGCAGCGGCGTCGATGCCGGCGGCAAGCCGGCCGTGCGCGCCATCAAGGGCCACAGCAGCTGGCGCAGGTTGCGCAGGCAGGTGCGCCAGTTGCCCTGCCAGCTGACGATCAGCACCGCCATCAGCCCGCCCAGCACAAAGGTGGCAAAACAGATTTGCAAGGTCGGCCAGGGGGCGGCAAAGGCGCCCACCATGGCGATCAATTTGACATCGCCGGCGGCCATGCCGCGCAGCAGGTACAGCGGCAAAAACAGAAAGAAACCGGTGGCCATGCCGCCGGCGCAGTCCAGCAGTGTCGACGGTGCACCGAGGGTGCCATGCAGCGCCAGCGCGGCGAGCAGGCCGGCCAGCACCAGCCGGTTGGGTATCTTGCGGCGCATCAGATCGCTGACGGCGGCGGCCGTCACGAATACCAGCAGCAGCAGGTCAGACAGCACGCGAACGGACATTGGGCAGCTCCCGATGAAAAACCCGCCGCCGGTTGCCCGGCGGCGGGCACCTGTTTTAAGACGTCAACACCAGATTGGTCGAAATGTCGGTGAGGACAGCCAGCAGGTTAGTCTTGATCAGCAAGAAACCGGCCGTGATGGCAGTGGCCATCAGGGCCGCGATCAGGCCGTATTCGATTGCCGTAATGCCATCCTCATCCTTGACAAACTGCTGTACTGCCGACAGGAAGGTTTTCATGACAGGCTCCCAAAAGTGAAACACAAGTCCCTGGCGCAATCGCGTGTGAAACATTGCCCTTTCCTGCTAATATGTTTCTTGCTGTAAACTTCTGCGCCATTGCAATAACTATAAAATGCTGGCAATTTGCTGAATTGACGCGCCACAAGTTTCCACATGGCAATTATCAAGCTGGGCTGGAATGGTGCGGGAGCACGGGGGAATGGACCGAGGCGGCTGCAGCGACAGTTTTTGCAGAGTGGTGCAGGAATCTCATGTTTTTACATGAAATATTGCATACGTAATTGCCTATCAGGCAAAAAAACATTATCCTGCTTAGCTCTTCTTTGGAAAGGCCGCTCGCCGCTGGTCAGTGCCACCAAATAACCCTTGGCTTCTTGTAGACGGACGCGAACATGCTTTTGCCTGACGCAATGCTGGTATGAAGAATCTTGTGTGACCACTTTCCAGAGAAAGACGATGGATTCCCTACTGAAACACATGGTGGACATGACCGGCTACCGCGATCACACGATGCTCGACATCTCGGTGATCTCGGCGGTCCAGGAACTGGCTTGCGCAACGCAGACCCGCATGCTGGCGCTGACCACCGTACGCGGCCAGATTTTCGTACGGGCGCGGGCCATCATCGTGGCGGGCGGCAAGGCGCGCATGGAAGAACACCAGGACCCGTCGCTGCACGGTGATCCGCTGTCCGACTTTCCGGCCCTGGCCGCCTGCATCGCGCGCCATGAAACGAGCTGCGATGCGCTGAGCGCGGACGGACGCCATCTACTGTGGCTGCCCATCTGGATCGGCGACCAGATCACCACCTGCCTGGAAATCACCGATCCCACGCCGTACACCGGCGCCACCATCCAGGTGATCGGCGGCGTGGTCAGCGTCTACCGCAATTTCCAGAACCTGCTCGACTACAGCGAACGCGATTCGCTGACCGGCCTGCTGAACCGCAAGACCTTCGACGACCAGCTGGCCAAGATCCTGCAAACGCGCGGCGACGCCGACCCGGAAGCGGCGCGTCCGGCCGAGGAAGAGCGCCGCCACCAGAGCAACGCCGAGCGGCAATGGCTGGCGGTGGTCGATGTCGACCATTTCAAGCTGGTCAACGACAAGTTCGGCCACCTGTACGGCGATGAAGTGCTGATCCTGATCGCCAATCTGCTGCAATCGTCGTTCCGCTCGCAAGACCGCATCTTCCGCTTCGGCGGCGAGGAGTTTGTCGTGCTGCTGCGCTCGATCACCCTGGACAACGCGCAGAAAATCATCGACCGCTTCCGCATCAACGTGGAAAGCCACGAGTTCCCGCAAGTGGGACGCGTCACCGTCAGCGTCGGCTTCGTCAGCATCAGCGCGTACGAAGCGCCGGTGATCATCCTGGGCCGTGCCGACCAGGCGCTGTACTACGCGAAAAGCCACGGCCGCAACCTGGCCTGCCATTACGACGAGCTGGTGGAAAAGGGCATGCTCACCGCCGTCGCATCCAATGACACGGCCGAATTCTTCTAGAAGTTCGCTAGCAAGACAAAACCTTTCAGTTTTCCGCCAGCGATAAAAACCGCATCGGATCGACCTGCCATTTGGCGGCCGATTCGTGGCCGACGATCTTGTCGCCGCCGCCGAAACCCAGGCCGCGCGACAGGTCGACGGTTTCCGGCTTGATGTAGGCATTGCTCCTGGTGCTGAAGAAAACATTGACCTTGGGCGCCAGCAGATTGCTCTCGTGCGCCTCGATCACCACCGCCAGCCGGCCCGACTCCAGCTTGACCATGGTGCCTACCGGATAGATACCCACGCAGCGCATGAAGTCCTGCGCGAAGACGGGATTGAAGTGATATTTGCTCCATTCGTAGATCTTGCGCAGCGCCTCGGCCGCCGCGATGGCCTTGTGATAGCAGCGCTCGGATGTGAGCGCGTCGTACACGTCGACGATCGCCGCCATCTGCGCCAGTTCACTGATGGCGTCGCCAGCCAGGCCGTCCGGATAGCCGCTGCCGTCGCGCCGTTCATGGTGGTGCAGGGTGATATCGAGCGGTATCGGCCCCAGCTCGGGCGTGCGCAGCAGGATCTCGTGGCCATCGCGCGGATGGCGCTTGACCAGTGCGAACTCTTGCGGACTCAGCGGGCCCGGCTTGTTGAGGATAAGGTCCGGCACCAGCGCCTTGCCCGTATCGTGCAGCAGGCCGCCCAGCCCCGCCTGGTGCGTAGTGGCGGCGTCCAGCCCGCGCGCGCGGCAGAACGCCACCATCAGCGCGCACACGCTGACCGAATGCAAAAAGGTGTAGTCATCCTTGGTCTTGATGCGCAGCAGCCCCATCAAGGCGCCCGGATTGCGCAGGATCGATTCGGTAATGTCCTGCACCATGGGCTGGACCCGGTCGATGTCCACCGCGTTGCCCAGGCGTACATCGGCCATCACCGTGCGCACCATGCCTGCCGCCTGCTTGCGCAATTGCGTCGCGCGCGCCAGCTCCATGCCCAGCGACACGCGCGTGACCACCTGCGGCGCCGTGGCCAGCTGGATCAGTTCGCGTTCGGTGGCTTCCGCCGCCTGCGCCACCGTCGGCGCATCCTGTACATCGAGACCCTTGGTATTGTCGATCACCACGTCGTGGATGCCGGCGGCGATGATCTTGCGGATCTCCTCGTCGCTGCGCAACAGGAAACGGTTGCGCACGAACGGATGCGTCATCCAGTCGCAGCTGAGATCATGGATATACATACCCACTTTTAATTGCGAGGAATCGACTTTTTTGAACATGGTTGCATCCCACAGTACGTCGGCACACGCGCTGGAACAGGCCAGAAGCGCTAGAATGAGTATAGCAAAATTGCAAGGCCCGGGGATGTCCGCGGCAGAGCATGGTTTTTGCGCCACAGGCGCCCGTTTCCCTCACAGATTGCAGACCATGGAATTGCGTCAACTTCGCTACTTTGTTGCCATTGTCGACCACGGTTCGCTGTCGCGCGCCGCCCTGACGCTGCACGTGGCGCAGCCGGCCCTGACGCAGCAGCTGCGCCAGCTGGAGGAGGAACTGGGCGTGCAGCTGTTGCACCGTTCGGCGCAGGGCGTGCTGAGCACCGACGCCGGCAAGATCTTTTACGAGCACGCCCAGGCCATCCTGAAACAGGTGGCGGACGCCCGTTCAGCCGTCACGCAAAGCGCCACGCGCCCGTCCGGCAATGTCACGCTGGGCCTGCCGCACAGCATTTCCGGCGCGCTGGCGCTGCCGCTGCTGCTGGCCGCGCGCGAACAGTATCCCGAGATCACGCTGCAGCTGACCGAGGAAATCACCGGCAACCTGACCGAACAGCTCAAATCGGGCCGCATCAACCTGGCCGTGCTGTTCGATGACGGCCAGCTCACGCCCTTTGCCAGCAGCGCGCTGGTGGAGGAAGAGATGCGTTTCATCTGCAGCAGCGACGCGCCGTTCGCGCCAGAGGGCCGTGCGCTGTCGTTCGAACAGGCGCTGGCCACCACCCTGATACTGCCCGGTGCGCAACATGGCGTGCGCCCCCGTATCGACAGCCGCGCACGCGCGGCCGGCCTGGCCGCGCACAAGGTGATCGAAATCAATTCGATCGCCATTTTGAAGTCGGCGATCCTGGCCGGCATGGGCGCCACCATCCTGCCGGCCGCTCCCATGCTGGCCGAACTGGACAGCGGCGCCATGCGCAGCTACGCGATCCACAGCCCGGCGCTGACGCGCACGGTCGCCCTGTGCGCCTCGAAGAATATCCCGCTCACCAATGCCGGCGCGGCCGTGAAACAGCTGGTGCGGCAGGTGGCGGCGCAGCTGTGCGACAGCGGCCACTGGCAAGGCGCACAGATGATCGCGCCGGCGGCATAAGCCAAACTTATACCCCCATCGGCAAAGCGTATTTGCTCCCTCCCCCACCGCGCCCTACACTGCAGCAGCCGCCCACTGGCGGCAATCCCGTCTGCCCAGCGCGCGCCTTACCGGGCGCTGCCGTTCCCAGACGTCATCTGAAACACCCTTTTGGAGACAGCCATGTCCGTGACCACGGAAAACGGCTCCGCAGCGTTCGTCAGAAACGCCGGTGCCGCGCCATCTACACCGCTTGAACCTTCCCGTTTGACCACCGTCAGCCTCGACGACAAATACACGGCCACCTCGGGCGCGATCTTTTTGTCCGGCATCCAGGCCCTGGTGCGCCTGCCGATGATGCAGCGCCTGCGCGACCAGGCCGCCGGCCTGAACACGGCCGGCTTCATTTCCGGCTACCGCGGCTCGCCCCTGGGCGGCCTCGATGAAAACCTGTGGAAAGCCAAAGCACAGCTCGAAGCGCACCATGTGCAGTTCGTGCCCGGCGTGAATGAAGACCTGGCCGCCACCGCCGTCTGGGGTTCGCAGCAGGTCGACCTGATCGGCCCGGCCAAATATGACGGCGTATTCGCCATGTGGTACGGCAAGGGACCGGGCGTGGACCGCTGCGGCGATGTCTTCAAGCATATGAACCACGCGGGCACGTCCCTGCATGGCGGCGTGCTGCTGGTGGCCGGCGACGACCATGGCGCGTATTCCTCGACCCTGCCGCACCAGTCCGACCATCTGTTCTCGGCCTCGATGATCCCGCTGCTGTATCCATGCAATGTGCAGGAATACCTGGACCTGGGCATCCACGGCTGGGCCATGTCGCGCTTTTCCGGCTGCACCGTGGCTTTCAAGGCGCTGGCCGACACGGTGGAGTCTTCGGCCTCGGTCGACGCCGATCCGTTCCGCGTGGACGTGAAAATCCCGCACGATTTCGTCATGCCCGAAGGCGGCCTGAACGCACGGCTGTCGAGCATCCCGCTGGGCCAGCAGGCGCGCAACCAGGAAGCGCTGATGCAGGACTACAAGATCTATGCGGCGCTGGCGTATGCGCGCGAGAACAAGCTCAACCACACCACCATCGACAGCCCGAACGCCCGGCTCGGCATTATCGCCTCCGGCAAGTCCTACCTCGATGTACTGGAAGCGCTGGAAGAACTCGGTATCGACGAAACCATGGCGGCCGAGGTCGGCCTGCGCCTGTTCAAGGTCGCCATGCCGTGGCCGCTGGAGCCGGACAGCGTGCGCGAATTCGCCCAGGGCCTCGATGAAATCCTGGTAGTCGAAGAAAAACGCCAGATCGTCGAATACCAGCTGAAAGAGCAGTTGTACAACTGGCGCGACGATGTCCGTCCGCGCGTGATCGGCAAGTTCGACGAAAAGGGCGAATGGGTGGCGCCGCGCGGCGAATGGCTGCTGACCTCCAAGGCCGATTTTTCAGTCTCGCAAGTGGCAAGAGTGATTGCCAGCCGCATTGCGCGCCTGATCGTCGACCCCGTCACCTGCGACCTGATCAAGGCACGCCTGAGTTTTCTCGACGCCAAGGATGCGGTGCTGAAAAAGGCCGTCAATACGCCGTTCCGCCCGGCGTTTTACTGCTCCGGCTGCCCGCACAATACTTCGACCAAGGTGCCGGAAGGCAGCCTGGCGCTGGCTGGCATCGGCTGCCATGTGATGGCGACGTCCATCTATCCGGAAATGAACAAGCTGACCACCCACATGGGCGGCGAAGGCGCGCCGTGGATCGGCCAGGCCGCGTTCTCCACCCTGCCGCATGTGTTCCAGAACCTGGGCGACGGCACCTATTTCCACTCGGGCTACCTGGCGATCCGCGCGGCGCAGGCGGCCAGGGTCAACATCACCTACAAGATCCTGTACAACGACGCGGTGGCGATGACGGGCGGCCAGCCGGTCGACGGCCTGATCACCGTGCCGATGATGGCGCAGCAGGTGGCGGCCGAAGGCGTGGCGCGCATCGCGCTGGTGACCGAGGACCTGTCGCGCTATGCGGACCGCTCGAATTTGCCGGCGCACCTGACCTTGCACGACCGCAAGGACATGGATGCGGTGCAGCGCGAACTGCGCGAGATTCCCGGCGTGTCCGTGCTGATCTATGACCAGACCTGCGCCGCCGAAAAGCGCCGCCGCCGCAAAAAAGGCGAATATCCCGACATTGCCAAGCGCATGGTCATCAACGACGCCGTCTGCGAAGGCTGCGGCGACTGCGGCGTGCAGTCGAACTGCGTGTCGATCCTGCCGAAGGAAACGGAGTTCGGCCGCAAGCGCACCATCGACCAGTCGTCGTGCAACAAGGATTATTCGTGCGCCAAGGGTTTTTGCCCCAGCTTCGTGACGGTCGAAGGCGGCAGCCTGAAAAAGACCAAAACCGGGACCAGCAAGGAAGACGATTTCGGCCCCTTGCCGGAACCCGTGCTGCCGGCCTGCGACGCACCGTACAACATCCTGATCAACGGCATCGGCGGCACCGGCGTGATCACCGTCGGCGCGCTGATGGGCATGGCGGCCCACCTCGAAGGCAAGGGCGCTTCCGTGCTGGACATGACGGGCATGTCGCAAAAGAACGGCTCCGTTACCTCGCACGTGAAGATTGCCGCCACGCCCGCGCAGATCCGCGCGCAGCGCATCGCCACCGGCGAAGCCGATTTGATCCTGGGCTGCGACATGCTGACGGCCGGCGCGCAGGATGCCGTGTCGAAAATGCGTCCGGGCCGCAGCCTGGCCGTGGTCAACCTGCACGAGCAGCCACCGGGTACCTTCGCGCAGAATGCCGACTGGCAATATCCTGCAGCGCAAGTGCGCCAGCTGATCGAGGAATCGGTGGGCGGCGCCGAGGCGGCCGATTTCATCGACGCAACAAAGTTGGCCACCGCGCTGATGGGCGACTCGATCGCGGCCAACCTGTTCATGCTCGGTTACGCCTGGCAAAAAGGCCGCATTCCGTTGACGCAGGCGGCGCTGCTGCGCGCGATCGAACTCAATGGTGTCGGCATCGAAGCGAACAAGAAAAGTTTCCTGTGGGGCCGGCGTGCCGCCGTCGACGTGCGCAAGGTCACCCAGATCGCCACGCCGTCGCAGGCGATCGTGATGCAGCTGCCGCAAAGCCTGGACAGCGTGCTGAAAAAACGCGTGGAGTTCCTGACCGCCTACCAGGACGCCGCCTATGCGCAGGGCTACCTGACCCTGGTCAACCAGGTGCGCGACCGCGAAAACGTGCTGGGACTGGGCCAGAAGCTGTCGATGGCGGTGGCCAGGTCTTACTTCAAGCTGCTGGCCTACAAGGACGAATACGAAGTGGCACGCCTGTACACGGATGGCCGTTTCGTGGAGCAGCTGCAGCAGCAGTTTGAAGGCAACTTCTCCGTCAAATTCAACCTGGCGCCGCCGCTGTTCGCCAAAAAAGATGCGCAGGGCCATCTGGTCAAAGCCGAGTTCGGCTCCTGGATGTGGCGCGCGTTCCAGCTGCTGGCCAGGGCCAAGGGGCTGCGCGGCGGTGCCTTCGACGTGTTCGGCTATACCGCCGAGCGCAAGATGGAACGCGCGCTGATCGTCGAGTACCGCGAACTGCTGGCCAACCTGCTGGTCAACCTGTCGGCCGACAACTACGCCGGCAGCGTCGAACTGGCCAGCCTGCCCGAAAAGATCCGCGGCTTCGGCCACGTCAAGGAGCAGGCTGTCGCCACCTATCGCCAGGACAAGGCGCGCTTGCTGGCCTTGCTGGCAGATGGCAGCCGGCACGCGGCGTAAAGTCGTGGAGAAAATGTGAAATCAAAACGCAATGCTCCGGCATTGCGTTTTTTTATGGCTATGTCACTGTCATGTGTGGAAAAAAACCGAGAGTGGCTTTGAGCAAGCT